>JANWWB010000141.1 GCA_025056515.1 Anaerolineales bacterium | reverse complement strand
CGGCCTGAACGTTGGCATTGGTCCGCTCGATTGGGATCCGGCCGAGATATTTGCCGACGTGATGAAGACCTTCCGACAGGTCACTGCACCAGATGGCACATCTGTGCCAACCGATGCCAAGGGTTGGCCACTGTCCGATGCGGAATTCCTCGTCTGGCATGGATTGAATCGCCCGGCCGGCCTCTACCGTTTGCGTTTCATCGGTCGAGCTTCCACCATCCTGGTCAACGGCAGCGCGACGCCGGTGCAAAACTTACAATATGACGCAGCAACGAACACTACCACCGCCGAAGTACACTTTCCCGGTGGCGATGCACTCTATCTGACCTTCTTGGGTACCCATGGTGGCGTACGCAAGGTGCAGTTGATGCTTCCAGGCCACGATTTTGAAGAAGTCTGGAATCGCCAATTTCTGCAAGCCATCGCCCCGGCGCCCGTTCTGCGTCTGATGGACTTCACTTCGACGAACTGGAATCCCCAAGTTCACTGGTCTGACCGCACCCTGCCAGACGAAGCTACTCAACAGCGCCCGATGCCTCCCGGTTACAATGGCTGGCAAAGCAACGGCATTGCGTGGGAATACGCCATTCTGTTGCTAAACGATACGGATAAGGACGGTTGGATCAATATTCCGGCTGGCGCTTCAGAAGATTATATCGCTGGACTGATCGACCTCATCAAAAACGGAAACCCAGACTTGGGATTTCCGCCGCTCGAACCCGAACGGAAATTGTATATCGAATACAGTAACGAAGTTTGGAACAGTCTCTTTGAGCAAGCCATCTACAACTATGAGCAAGCTGTTGCCGAGGTGAACGCAGGTAATTCGCCACTCAACTTTGACGGCGAGACAAATTCCTACTACTGGGGATGGCGACGCGTCGCCAAACGTATCGTAGAGATTAGCCTGCAATTTCGGCAAGCCTTTGGCGATGACCAAATGATGACCCGTTTCCGTCCCGTCCTCGCCTGGCAAATGAACAACGGCCAAGCAACCGCAGCCGAGCAGCTCAACTTCATCCAGCGCTATTACGGCACTCCCTACTGGGGTTATCCCGACCCACGCCCGGTGAACTATTATCTCTGGTGCGGAGGCGGCGCTCTCTACTACGATGATGCCCCCGTCTCGGCTGATGCCGATTTTCAAGAAGCCGTGCAAACCGATTCGATGTACGCTCACGCTTACGGCATTCGCTACTGCAACTACGAAGGCGGGATGTCCTTCGATGGCGATGAAGACCCAGATTGGTATCGACCGGAAGTCCTAACCTGGATGTTGGAACATCAGGACTACTATGAACAGCATGGCGGTGACTTGCTGATGTACTTCACGTTGGCAGCCACTTGGGAAAATGGATTGGGGCATGTCCACACTGTGCGCGACCTGAACACGCCCAAATATCAAGCCCTGGTACAACTTGCCACGCGCTCGCGCCGCCCTAATACCTTCGGTGCTCCACTCCCCATGCATCGCAACGGTGAGGAGTTCACCTTAGCACGCCCATCTTGGAAATCTCCGGCGCCATGGCATCGCACCATTGAACCCCTTGAGTGGCGCGCCTGGCACTTCGACGTTGACGAGCCGGGGAATTACCGTGTCTGGATTGAATATCAAACAGCTTCTGCCCTGCCAATCGATCTTCACGTCTATGTGGGCAGCCAACACTTGGGAAACATCACCGCCGGGACGAACGGAGAAAAAAGGACATCAACAATCTTCCGCTTCCAAGCCAACGAAGGATTACATGCTCTACGCCTAGAAAATTTCGGGAATGAGGCAATAGAAATCTTGACCGTACATGTAGAAGCAGATACCTAGCCTGTAGAGCAGAGCCATTTCCCCAGAAGAGGCAATCCAAACTTTTCGAACACAGGTACACAAGCATGGGGTGGGCTGTGTTAGAATACACTACATGCCACACAAACCCGTTCTCGTGCTGGCTTCTAATTCCCCGCGCCGCAGCAGTTTACTCGGGCTAGGCGGCTGGATGTTTTACGTTCGTCCGGTGCAGATAGACGAGAGTCCTCGAGCAAATGAAACGCCGCGCGAGTATGTGCTACGTCTAGCCGAAAGCAAGGCTCGCGCTTGCGCCCAAACAGCCCGTCCAGGTGAAATTATCCTTGGCGCCGACACTACAGTCGCCTTAGGTGAAACGATTCTAGGAAAACCGGCCGACCTAGCAGAAGCTTTTGCCATGCTCAAACAATTGCGTGGGAAAACCCATCAGGTATATACAGCCATTGCCATCCTGGACACAAAAACCAACACCATGGTCACCGATGTCTGCATCACGAACGTCCCTATGAGGAATTATAGCGATGAAGAAATCCGCCTCTACGTCATGAGCGGCGACCCGCTTGACAAGGCCGGAGCGTATGCTATCCAAAACGAATCGTTCAAACCGGTGCCAGAACTCACCGGCTGTCTGGCCAGTGTCATCGGATTGCCGCTTTGCCACCTCAGCCGGTCCCTCAAAAAACTCGATATCTCTTCTCGCGTCAACATTGCTGCTCAATGTCAGTCTGAACTGAAGTACACCTGTCCAATCTCTGCCCGCGTTTTGGCAGGTGAGGAGATTGGATGATGAAAGGGAATTCTCCGATGAAGCATACTCAAACCTGGATCATCATAAGCATCCTTTTTACCTTTCTGACCGCCTGTGCTGGTTCCACCGCCACTGAAACGCGTCCTCTTCCCACACCAGTTGTATACACTACGCGTGTCCCTAGCGTAGAAGGAGCAATTCGGCTCTTTCTCGATGCCTATCGCGTTCTGGACTATTCTGCCATGTATGCTATGTTGACCGAAACAAGCCGCGCTGCGATCAGCGAGCAAGATTTCATCAAACGACATGAAGAGGCAATCTATGCCATGAGTGTCAGTGGCATGGAATACGCCATTCAATCCACCCTAACCAACCCCTCTGATGCTCAAGCCTCTTACCGACTCACCTACAAGACTGCCCTCTTTGGAGACATCTCACGCGACTACGTCGTTGCGCTACGTTTGGAAAATGGTCAATGGCGACTGGAATGGCATGATGGTCTCATCCTTCCAGAATTAGCCGGCGGCAAAACCTTGGTCACCTACTACACCATCCCGACACGCGGCAACATCTACGATCGGAATGGGAAGCCCATCGCTATCCAAACAGACGCTTATGCCTTGGGATTGATTGCCGGAGGGATACCGGAAGAGGATAAGGAAGCTCTATTCAAACGTCTCTCTCAACTTACGGGTGTGCCGGTGGATGTCTTTGCTCCCAAATATGAATCCTATCGCGCTGGAGATTATGTGCCGGTTGGCGAAGCTACAGTCGAAGATACACAGGCCTCGGGTGTTCTGGCATACTCCGGCGTGATTGCCACTCGCTATACCTCACGGTACTACTATCCCAATGTGGCACCACAAGCTGTGGGGCATCTGCTTTATATCAGTCCAGAAATGATGAGCACCTACCGCCGTAAAGGTTATAGTGGCGGCGAACGCGTTGGCGTCCAAGGAATCGAAGCCTGGGCTGAAGACTTACTGCGAGGACGCAACGCCGCCACCCTCTACCTGGCCTCAGCAGAAAAAACTCCGGAATCCATTTTGGCTCAAGTTGGATCACAACCCGCATCTTCCTTGACTTTAACGCTAGATCGCGACTTACAACAGCAAGCGCAAGCAGCCATGAATGGCCTACCCGGCGCGATTGTCGTCATGGAAGTGAATACCGGCCGCATTCTAGCCATGGTCTCCTCTCCTGCACCCGATAGCAATTTATACGACCCGGCTAATTACAACTTTATGATGCTCGGCGAAATGCTGAGCGTGCCGGGGATCGAAAAGAATCGCGCCTCCACAGGAATCTATCCACTCGGTTCGGTCTTTAAAATTATCACCATGGCGGCCGCTCTAGAAAGCGGTCTCTTCACCCCAGACACCGTCTATGATTGCCAATATGAATACACCGAAATTCCAGGCCTAACCCTCTACGACTGGACCTGGGAACGTTGCCAACAAGAAAAAATCGAGACCGGCAACGAGAAATGTACTCGTGCTAACAGCCTGCCAAGTGGAGAACTGACGCTTAAGCAAGGTCTCATGCGCTCCTGCAACCCCTGGTTCTATCACATTGGCTACACGCTCTTTATGAACGGCCAGACTACCGCCATCGCCGATATGGCGCGTGGTTTTGGTCTAGGACAACCGACAGGGATTGAGCAAATCGAAGAAGCAGCCGGCAACATCCCTATTCCTGGAGACCCCGTCCAAGCCACCAGTCTAGCCATTGGACAAGGCGATACGCTGGTCACGCCATTGCAGGTTGCTACCTTCATCGCCGCGATTGCAAACGGCGGCACGCTCTACCGTCCCCAGCTGGTCGAACAAATTCTCCCGGCAGTTGGTGAACCGATTCAGGTTTTCAAACCCGAAGCACGAGGTTCCCTGCCGATCAAACCTGAAACGCTTCAAGCGATTCAGCAGGCGATGCGGATGGTCGCCGAAAACCCACGCGGCACAGCTTACAATCGCCTGGGCACGTTTGCTATTCCTACTGCCGGCAAGACCGGTACTGCTGAGAGCGGCAATCCGAATCCACAAGCGTGGTTTGCCGGCTACAGCCTAGCCAACCGCCCGAATAAACCCGATATTGCGGTTGCAGTCATCGTCGAACAAAAGGGCGAGGGTTCAATCTGGGCATTGCCTATCTTCCGCCGCGTGATGGAAATCTACTTTTTTGGTCGCCCTCAAACGCTCTATCCGTGGGAGAAGAACTTCGGCGTTATTGACCCCGAATACGGCTTGCCCGCCACACCAACCCCCACCCCCTAGCGAACGAATTAGGCAAAGATCCACAACGCTTGTTTCTCCTATGGCTGAAGCAAGGCTCGAACCCGGCATCATCACTCGCGCACAATCAGGTTTCTTCACCGTTCAGACCAAGGATGGTACGCTCATCTGCCGTCTGCGCGGTCGCCTCAAACAAGGCCCTCGCCTTGGAGATATTGCCACCATTGGCGACCACGTGCTCATCTCACGCCTGCCCGATGGAAGCGGGATGATTGAATCCATTGCGCCTCGCCAACGCGCCCTGGTTCGTCTCGATCCACGTCCACAAGGGACGTACCAACAAGTGCTCATCGCCAACCTCGACCAAGCTGTTTGCGTCTTCGCTTGCGCTAACCCAACACCACGGCTGCGCATGCTCGACCGCCTGCTTGTCATCGCCGAAAAGCAAGGCATCCCAGCGCTGATTATCGCCAACAAAGTTGATTTGGTCGGTCAGGAAGAAGCCGAGCGCCTGTTCGGTCTGTACCCACCTATCGGATATCCGGTACTATATACTTCTGTCAAAACAGGGCAGGGGCTAGAGGAACTACGTAAAGCCCTAGCCGGGAAAATTTCGGCGCTGGCCGGTCCGAGCGGTGTCGGTAAATCAAGTTTGCTCAACACTCTGCAGCCCGGTCTGGGATTGGCCGTGCGAGAGGTGAGTGAAGCAGTGAATAAAGGTCGTCATACCACCACTGTTCGACAAATGTTCCCCTTTGAAGGCGGTTACGTCGCCGATATGCCCGGCATGCGCGCCCTAGCGCTTTGGGATACCGAACCAGAAGAAATGGACGGTTATTTTCCAGAAATTGCCCCTTTGGTCGCCCATTGCCAATTCAGCGATTGCACCCATATTCATGAGCCTGGCTGCGCCGTACGCCAAGCAGTACAAGAAGGGAAAGTCTCGCCACAGCGCTATGAGTCGTACTTACGCCTGCGGGCAGGAGAAGAATAATATGCCATCCTACCTCGTCACAGGCGCAGCTGGTTTCATCGGAGCCTGCATTAGCGAGTTTTTGCTTCAGGAAGGACATAACGTCCTGGGAATTGACAACTTAAACGATGCCTATGATATCCGTCTTAAAGAATACCGCCTCCAGAAGCTGCAAAGCCGGCCCAACTTCACCTTCCTTCGTCTCGACATTGCCGAGAGAGAGGTTCTCTTACGACACCCGATACTGACTGCAACACAGTTTGATGCCATACTCAATCTGGCAGCACGCGCCGGAGTGCGCGCCAGTCTGCAAAACCCTTGGCTGTTCTATGAGACCAATGTCATAGGCACACTCAATCTGCTGGAGCTGTGTCGTCGATGTGGTATTCCCAAATTTCTTCAAGCCTCTACCTCAACCGTATACGGATTAAACGCTCCCATCCCCACTCCTGAAACTGCATCCACTGACAACCCACCACAACCCTACGCCGCCAGTAAAAAGGCTGCCGAGACGCTCTGCTACACCTATCACAGCCTCTACGGTCTGGATATTAGCATCGTGCGCTACTTCACCGTCTACGGTCCGGCTGGCCGCCCCGATATGAGCATGTTCCGGTTTATCCAATGGATTACAGAGGGCAAACCGGTGCAACTCTACGGCGATGGAGAGCAATCCCGTGGGTTTACGTATGTGGACGACATCGCACGCGGTAGCCTCGCCGCTTTGAAACCGGTTGGCTTTGATATTTTCAATTTGGGCGGACATGAGGCCATTCGTATGAAGGACCTAATTTCCCTGCTGGAAGAACGGATTGGCAAGCAAGCCATCGTGCAACACTTGCCGCCTAACCCAGGCGAGCTAAGCGCCAACCTAGCCGATGTCAGCAAAGCACGACGCTTGCTGGGCTGGGAGCCAGAAGTCTCGCTGCAAGAGGGGATACAACGCACCATTGCATGGTACAATGCCGAGCGCACTTGGGCAAAAGAGGTCTTCACACAGTGAACTTTCTTCGCCACGCAATTACCATTTGGAAACAGGACAATGTCCTGCGCAAAGTTATCCGCAACAGCGGTTACCTCTTCATAGGGAACGCTGTAAGCACCATGATTCAAAGCATCCTCAGCGGACGTTTGCTGGGGATTTTGGGATTTGGCATTCTCGGCGCAGCCATCGAATTTGCCACCAACATCAACCGGTTGTTTTCTTTTCGGATGGCAGAAATCGTCGTCAAATATGTCGGTCAGTTCTTGGCCGAAGGCCGCCGAGACCGCGCCGCAGCCGTATTTAAAGCGGCAGTGTTGCTCGAAACACTTTCCTCCATCCTTGCTTATCTGCTCATTGTCCTGCTCGCTTCACCGGCCGCAGCCCTCATTCTGAAAGACCCCGACCTTGCTCCACTGATCTCCTTCTATGCCCTGGCCATGTTGGCCAACTTTGCTCTGGAATCTTCAACCGGTTTCTTGCAGGCAACCGACCGTTTTCGCAGTCAGGCACTTATCAACTTCCTTCAGTCCGCACTCACATCTAGCCTGATCATCTATGCCTATCTGACCCGCGGCAACATCTGGCTGGTGATGGGCGCCTATCTTGCAGGAAAAACCTTCAATGGGCTTGGACTGGCCGCCTACGCCTTTTGGAGAGCGCGACAAATCTTCGGCCCAGGCTGGTGGCGCGCCCCCTTCAGTTTGCTCCCACCTCGACGCGAATTCTGGCGTTTTGCTTGGAGTGCTAACTTTAGCGCCACCGTCACGATGATCACCCGAGATAGCGAGTCGGTCTGGATTTCGCTCCTCCTCTCACCGGTTGCCGCCGGTTACTACAAGACTGCTAGAGCAGTTCTTAATCTCATCATCCTACCCATCAACCCGTTCATTCTATCTGCCTATCCGGCCATCAATCAAGCCGTTGCGGAACGCACCTGGAAACGTTTACGTCATCTTCTGCATCGCCTAACTCTCATTTCTGCCACTTGGACGTTGCTCGCCTCCTTGGGCTTGGTTTTGTTCGGCCATTGGCTCATTGTGACCTTCTACGGCCTCGAATTTGCTCCCGCCTATCCGGCCTTGCTCATCCTGCTCATCGGTTTCGGTTTTGCGAATATCTTTTATTGGAACCGACACATCTTACTCTCGTTCAACCTTCCTGATTATCCCCTCAAAACCGCCGCTTTTAGCGGGGCGGTCAAACTGATACTCACCCTTCTGCTCGTACCATTGTTTGGCTATTTAATGGAAGCCGCCCTGCTATCGGCCTTCTTAGTCCTCTCGATTGGTTTGAACCTATGGCGTGCACAAAAGGAAATCGGCAAACAGCCCCTTGAAGACGAGACGGCGCTTCCAACTCCGCCCACCGAGCTACGATCG
>JANWWB010000107.1 GCA_025056515.1 Anaerolineales bacterium | reverse complement strand
TAAGACGAAACAGGAAATTCAGCAGTACTTCGTTGAACACTATGGTGCGCGCGTTCTTGCTGAACCACCTCGTCAGGGACTGAACTGGCTAGCCTATCTCGTGCCTCCCTTAGCTTTTCTTGGCGGTGTGTTCTTGTTGGTACGGGCCTTCCGAACCTGGAAGCGTTTTTCCTCTTCTGCAACACTCGAGATCACTCCAGGCGAGATACCTCCTAGTTCCTCCCTGGATGAGTATGCGGCGCGCTTTGAAGAAGAACTCCGAAAACGAGAGGACTAAAATGACCTTACCTGATTCGACCCAGCACAGTTCACGCTCTCGCGTTTCCACGCGTACACAGCTTCTTGTATGGACATTTTTGCTGGCCTTGCTTGGCTTGGTTGCAGCGGGCCTGTTGCGTGCCCAGAAGCCGCTTTTGCAAAAGGGAGAACAGGTCCCGGATTTTGTTTTGTCTCTGTATTCCGGTTATGAGTATGAAGGCCGCTCTGAGGTTGCTTTGCGTGATTTGCGCGGCAAAGTTGTTGTCATCAACTTTTGGGCTTCTTGGTGTAAACCTTGTGAAGCTGAAGCAGCTGATTTGGAAGCGGCATGGCGCATGTACCGGCCTGGTGGAGAGGTGGTTTTTCTAGGCGTAGATTATGTAGATACCGAGCCAGAAGCCCGATCGTACTTGGCAAAATTCGAGATCACATATCCAAACGGACCCGATAAGGGGACGCGCATCTCCCAACTCTTCAATCGCAATTTAGGCGTGCCTGAGACCTATATTCTCGACCGGCAAGGTGTATTGCGGTATATCAAGATTGGTCCATTTGCTTCACTCGAAGAAATCGTCCAAGCCATCGAAGCGGTGCGAAAGGGGGAATGAGATGTCGCTTACTGCTCTCCTTTTACTCTCAGTTGTTGTTGCGGCTTCGTTTTATTTTATCTGGCGTCCCCTTCCTGCAGCGCGTCGGCTCAATCCCTCTAGCGACCATGAGCGCTCTTTTCTGCTTGCTGAACGCGAACGCCTCTTGCGGGCGCTGCAGGAGTTAGACTTTGACTATGCGCTCGGCAAAGTCCCTGAAGAGGATTATCCGACCCTGCGCGCTGAGTTACTTCGGCGAGGGGGTGAAGTTGTGCGCCAATTGGAAGCTATGCAAATTCCTATGCCGGCTTTTGCTCCTGTAGAAGCCACGCCTGCGCTATCCGATGATGAAATTGAATTGCTGATTGCACGTCGTCGTTCAGAACGAGGTGAGAATACTGGTGGCTTTTGTCCGCAATGCGGCAAGCCGGTTTTGCTCTCCGATCGCTTTTGCTCCCGTTGTGGTCGGGCATTGAAAGGGTAACCATAGGTTTTCGATGAAACGCGCTAACTTGCTTCTTCTTATTTTCACTATCCTGTTTCTTGCTGGTTGTTCGTTCTCGCTGGCAGAAGACATCACTCCTCCGCCCGATTATGCTACACCGACTCCAATGCCGGATATTGGTGAACTTCACCCGGCGCAGCCTCCTTCTCCGGCGCAAGGAGAGGCTTTATTTGCAGAAAAATGTGCTCCCTGTCATGGTGAACAGGGGTTGGGGAACGGTCCGATGGCAGGGAATTTGCCTGTTGCGGTCCCGGCGATTGGCTTAGCCGATATTTCTCGCAAGGCGATACCTGCTGACTGGTATAAAATCGTCTCGATGGGTAACCTTCAGCGTGGCATGCCGCCTTTCTTGAGCCTTTCTCCTCAAGAGCGCTGGAATGTAATCGCCTACACCTTGATGTTGAGCATGCCGGTTGAAGAGATTGAAACGGGTAAAGCACTTTTTGAGGCCAATTGTGCAACTTGTCATCGGACAGGTGGTGTAGCGGAGAAGGTTAACTTTACCGATCAAGTCTATATGTCGCAGATGAGCAATCTGGCTCTCTATCAGGCAACTGCGCGTGGAAAAGGACAAATGCCTGCTTTTGAAGGCCGTCTGAGCGAACAGGAGATTTGGTCGATTGTTTCGTATCTTCGCTCACTTTCGTTTGACCTGAATCGTCCAACGGCTCAAGCTGCCACGCCTGAACCGATGCAGGAGACCCCTGTGCCTCCTGAAGCAACACCGACCGAAGTCCCGGAAGAGGCAACCCCTTCGACAACCGGATTAGCCGTGCAAGGTCGGGTGGAGAATCGCTCGAATGCTTCGCTTCCCCAGGATTTGAAAGTCACCTTATATCTCTATGATTTAAGCACCAATCAGATAGCCGAAAGATGGGAACAGACAGTAGCTTCCGACGGTTCGTTCCGCTTTACCGATATTCGCACCTTTCCATCGGCAGGGTATTGGGTTGAAGCGGAGTATCAGGGGGTTTTTTATATCTCACCTTTCGCCGAATACGATGGTTCGCCAAGCCTTGACCTCTCCTTGCCGGTTTATGAGGTGACCAAGGATTGGTCCTCTCTCAAGCAGGAGGCTTTGCATATCTTCTTAGATTTTTCATCTCCCGACTTGGTACGGGTCGAAGAGTTTTATGTTTTCTACAATCTCGGTACCCAGGCTATCTTGTTGCCTACCGATGGAACTTCTTTGCCTTTGATTCGCCTACCGGCAGACGCTGCCTCTGTGCAGATAGCTCCAAGTGAAGAAAGTGCCAACTTTTTGCCTGCTCAGGAGGGCATTGCTTTGCCTCCCACAAGCGACGCGTTTGGTGTCGTGGTTTCCTTTACGTTACCGTATGAACGTAACATGACCTTTTCGCAGCCGTTGGTCTTGCCGGTTTCTTCAGTAACGTTGATTACGGCAGCAGGCACGCGTGTGAAGAGTGACCAATTGCAGGACAAGGGGCAACAAGATTTCAGCGGTCAAACTTATCAGATTTATCAGGCGAACAACCTCTCAGCGGGCGATCTGACCTTTCGACTGATTGCACCATCTAGGATACAAATTCCAATCGGTAACGTCCAACCCTGGCTGATCGGGATGGGCGCATTGGGAGTGGTGTTCATCTTGCTAGGCGCCTTCTTATTCTGGCGCGACCGTCTCAATCAGCCTAGCGAGGAGGAAAGCGCAAGTTCTGAAGATCAATCCGAAGATACCGAGGCAATTTTAGATGCCATTATTGCGCTGGATGAGCAATTCCGCCGGGGTGAATTGGAACGTAGCGTCTATGAAAAACGCCGCGCTATTTTGAAGGAGCAGGTGCGAGAAGCCTTGTCTCGCCGCAAATGAGGCCTGTATGATTGAAGTGCGGGGTTTGGTGAAACTTTTTGGTGCCAAGAAAGTCCTGCGCGGCCTAGACTTTTACGTCCAAGCAGGAGAGTTTGTAGCCATTCTGGGTCCAAACGGCGCTGGAAAGACCACCTTTCTGCGCATTTTAGCTTCGCTTTCGCGACCCACGGCTGGCGAGGTTCGGATCGGTGGACATCGCTTGCCTCAAGATGCTGAAGTGGTGCGTTTGCGGCTAGGAGTGGTTAGTCATCAAACGCTTCTGTATGGAGACTTGACTGCCGAAGAGAACTTGCGTTTTTATGCGCGCTTATATGCTTTGCCGGATCCAGAAGAGCGAATTCGAGAGATGCTTGAGCTGACGGGATTATGGTCGCGCCGCCGCGACCTAGCCCGTACGTTTTCGCGCGGCATGCAGCAACGATTGGCTATTGGCCGCGCTCTCCTGCACAACCCAGAGGTGTTACTCCTTGATGAACCCTACACCGGACTTGATCAGGATGCTTGTACTATGTTGGATAGTGTTCTGCGCGAAATTTCTTCGCAAGGTCGGACCGTGGTCTTGACCTCCCATGACTTGGCCAGGGTCGAGCCACTCGCAAGCCGTTTTGATGTCCTCAGCCGCGGTGTTCTCTGCGCTTCGGTATCCCGCAGTCAACTGCGCGGTAACTTGCTCGACTTTTATCGCGAGGCACTAACGGAATGACCTCTTCCCCTTCCTCTCCAAATTTGACAGTTCATCCTGGTCTTCGCTTCCTGCAAGCGACGCTGGCGATTGCTTGGAAAGACCTGATTGCCGAATTGCGTTCGCTTGAGATCCTGACGGTGATGGTTATCTTTGCCTTATTGGTGATTCTGATTTTCAATTTTGCCCTAGAACTTGACCCGATAACACGCATCACGGCTACGCCGGGTATCCTCTGGGCAATTTTTGCCTTTGCCGGCACCCTTGGTCTGAATCGTTCGATGGCTATCGAAAAAGACCGTGGTTCG
>JANWWB010000091.1 GCA_025056515.1 Anaerolineales bacterium | reverse complement strand
CTGGGGACTGATCACCTATCTGGAATATCGGTACAAAGTCGAATTCGGTGAAAAGGAATATCGCGAAATTGACCGTTATTGTAAAGAAAAAGGGATCATGTGGTTTACCTCGGTCTGGGATGAACCTTCGGTGGATTTCATAGAACAGTTCGACACGCCTGTTTATAAAATTCCCTCTGCAGCTCTGACCGACCACAACCTACTTCGCTATGTCCGTAAAACCGGCAAACCCGTGATTCTATCAACCGGCATGTCCACGATGGATGAAATTCGCGCCGCCGTTAACGTCTTGGGCACCCACGACCTTATCCTAACCCACTGCACCAGCACCTATCCTTGCGAGCCGGAGGAGCTCAACCTACGCGTTATCCAGACTCTGCGCCAGGAATTCCCATGTCCGATTGGGTATTCCGGTCATGAGGTCGGCCTTGTCCCACCTCAAGTAGCTGTAGCTCTGGGCGCATGCATGATTGAACGTCATCTGACCCTTGATCGTGCCATGTGGGGTTCAGATCAAGCAGCGTCTGTGGAACCCACCGGTTTTGAACGCCTGGTCAAGTACATCCGCACCGCCGAAGCCTCATTGGGCGATGGGATCAAGCGCGTTTACGAAAGCGAGCTCCCCTCCTTGCGTAAACTACGGCGAGTGCGAAGCGAGGACTGATAGAGAGCACAAACAATGCGTCTCAGACGACTTTCAGAAATCGCGCGTCAACTTCTCACCGCCTGGAAAGTTGCTTGCGCTTCCCGTCCCTCTCCGGACCGACAGCCGGTGCTGTTCTTTAACGCCTCCACCCGCCTCTCCGGCCTCAGTCAGAACGCGGCATTTTCGCTTCTGACCTCCTGGGCTGTCCGCTTGAGTGGGACACCGGTGATTCACTTCGTCTGTCAACGCGGGATGAGCCGCTGCGTGCTTGGAACAGACGAGACCAAGCCATATAAACCCATGCCCTGTGGCATGTGCATCCGTCAGAGCCAAGTCAATTTCTTCGGTGCACCGATCCGATGGTTTACCTATCGGTGCGAAGAAGCGCTTGCTGCCAGCCTGCAGGATCTCACGCTCGACCAACTTTTGGCCTACCAACATCCTGTGCCCAAACACTGGTCACTGAATACCGATAGCTGTCCTCTGGGGGCACTCGTTCTCCCCTCGCTACGCTGGCGCCTGCGTCGACACCACCTACACGACGACGAGCCGACCCGCTTCCTGGCCCGCGAATTCATCCTCTCAGCCTGGAATGTAGCACAAGAATTCTTTGCCGTCCTGGAGCGGGAAAAACCGCAAATGGTCGTCCTCTTTAACGGTCTTTTCTTCCCGGAAGCGACCGCCGCTTGGCTGGCACGACAGCTTGGAGTACGTGTCATCACCCATGAGTCGGGGTTTCAACCCTTCAGCGCGTATTTTGTCGACGGCGAGGCCACAGCCTATTCGATGATGATTCCCGAGACAGAACTTACACCTACGCAGAACGCTCTTTTAGACGCCAACCTAGAACGCCGCTGGCAAGGTGACTTTACCATGGCTGGGGTGCGCTTTTGGAAACAGATGGAATCAGAACTCCCAGCCTCCTTAAAGCAAAAAGCAGCCCGGTTCAAGCAAGTTGTGGTCGTCTTCTCAAATGTCATTTTCGACACCTCGCAAATCCACGCTAACATTCTGTTCAAAGACATGTTCACCTGGCTGGATGAGCTGATCTCGGTCATCCAGGAACATCCCGAGACCTTTTTTATCTTCCGCGCCCATCCCGACGAAACTCGCCCGGGCAAAACCAGCCGCGAGACAATCGCCGAATGGTATGCCAGGCATACCACACAGCTGACAAACTCGATTCTCATCCAACCCGATGAACCGATTAGCTCCTACGAATTGATTCGCCTAGCGCAATTCGTGTTGATTTATAACTCGACCATCGGTCTGGAATCCATCTTGCTAGGCAAACCAGCCTTGGCCGCCGGCCGCTCAACTGCCGTGGAATTCGATACGGTCTTCTACGAAAAGGCGCCTGAGGCCTACTGGTCACGTCTCAAACGCTGGCTGACCGCTGGTCCCGACCCCGTCTCGGCTGATCGCATCGAGCGCACGCGCCGTTTTCTCTACTATCGCACTTACCGATTCTCACTTCCATTTGGGGAATTTCTCGAAGCAACTTCTCCTGTCGGTTATGTGTGTCTGAAGAATTTCTCCCCTGCCGACCTGCTCCGGTCACCAACCATCCAGGCCATCCTAGGCGGTCTTTTTGAAGGAAAACCCTTTGAAGTCGATGCTTAACCCTTCGCTTGTCATTCGTGCCTACAATGAAGAACGTCACATCGGGCGGCTGCTAGAAGGGGTACGCCGCCAAACTGTGCGGGATGTGGAGATCATTCTGGTCGATTCTGGCTCCACCGATGCCACGCCCGCCATCGCCGCGCAATACGGAGCTAAGATTCTTCGCATTGCACCACAAGAATTCACCTTTGGGCGTTCCCTTAACCTAGGAATCGCCGCTACAACCCGCGACCTAGTTGTCATTGCCAGCGCTCATGTCTATCCAGTCTACCCCGATTGGTTAGAGCGCCTGCTCGAACCATTCTCCGACCCAAACGTGGCGCTCACCTACGGCAAGCAGCGCGGCGATGAACACTCCAAGTTCTCCGAACATCAAATCTTTGCCCGTTGGTTTCCCGAAGAAAGCCATCTCAATCAGCCACACCCCTTTTGCAACAATGCCAACGCTGCTATTCGCCGCAACTTATGGAAACAGCACCCCTACGACGAAACTCTAACCGGTCTAGAAGATTTAGCATGGGCCAAATGGGCACAATCCCAGGGCTACCGCATCGCCTATGTGGCGGAAGCGGAGGTCATTCACGTCCACAACGAGACCCCGCGCGCTG
>JANWWB010000042.1 GCA_025056515.1 Anaerolineales bacterium | reverse complement strand
GCCGGAATATCCTCCACAGCAGGGAGGAGCACTGCCTTACCGGTACGGATATCGAAGCGCGCTCCATGTCTTGGGCAAACAATCAGATAGCCTTCTAATTCGCCGTCGCCTAGTGGCCCTTCATCATGTGAGCAGACATCTCCGATGGCATAGAGTTGTCCGGCGATGTTGAACATGACAATCGGTCGTCCGTTAAGTTCCAAAAAGAGCCGTTCTCCTGGTGGAAGCTCGCTGATGGGCACAATTTCAAAAAATTCGACTTGAGAATCTTCGTATTCAGTATAGTTGAGCATCATCTCATCTCCTGCTATTCAACCAGGTCATCGCTGGCTTCTCCTAACCCATACACGCCTGCTTTAAGCACTTTGAGCGAGAGGAGCGCGCACTTCAGGCGCACCGGTCCTAATTCGATACCGAGCAAGTCCAAAACATCCTGCTTGTTCAAGCGTTTGACTTCTTCAAGCGATTTGCCGATAACCGACTCGATGAGCAAATCGGCAGAGGCCTGCGAAATGGCACAACCTTTGCCATCGAACCGTGCATCGGCAATCCGGCCGTTCTCGTCCACCCGCACGGTGATTTCGATATGATCGCCGCAAAGAGGGTTACTATCGGCGAAGGCGATATCATGCGGCTCGAGATGACCGCGGTAATGAGGTGATTTGTAGCGGTCGATGATGATTTCGCGGTATAAATCTTCCATGAATAGGTTCACCTAGCTTTAGATTCCAAAGACTTTCTTGACTTGGTAGAGGCCTTCTATCAGGGCATCCACTTCTTGAAAAGTGGAGTACAGATAGAAGCTCGCGCGCGTAGTCGCCGGCAGGCCGAATTTGGTATGCAAGGGTTGTGCGCAATGATGTCCGGCTCGAACAGCAACGCCAACGGTATCCAAAATCTGCGCCACATCATGGGGATGAACACCCTCGAGAGTGAAGGCGGCTACGCCTCCCTTATGTTCGGCTGCCGGACCAAAGATTCGCAGGCCGGGCACCTCCTCCAGACGTTCCAACGCATAGGTGATGAGGGCGCGCTCATGGGCGGCAATTGCTTCCATTCCTATCCCTTCTAGATAGTCAATCGCCGCTGCTAGTCCCACCGCTTCTGCAATGGCCGGGGTGCCGGCTTCGAACTTGTGGGGGAGTGTGTTTGGGGTAAAACCGGTCAGGTGCACGGACTTAATCATATCGCCGCCGCCCAAGAAAGGAGGCATGTTCTCTAGCAGGGAGCGTTTGCCGTACAGGACGCCAATGCCGGTCGGCCCGAGCATTTTGTGTGCAGAAAAGGCGAGGAAATCTACATCGAGCGCTTGAACGTTTACTGGAAGATGAGGCACTGACTGGGCTCCATCTACCAGCACAACCGCCCCGGCCTCGTGCGCTAGGCGTATCATCTCGGTCGCGGGATTAATCGTCCCCAGGACGTTCGACATGTGCGTAAATGCTACCAGGCGAGGAGTCCGAGCCAGAAGACGGTGGTAGGCTTCCAGGTCTAACAGGCCATCGGGAGTTACGGGGACAAATTCAAGGTTCAACTTTCGCTCGGCGGCTAGCATATGCCAGGGGACGAGATTCGAATGATGCTCCATCTCGGTCAATAGGATGACATCCCCGGCTTGCAGATTGGCGCGTCCCCAGGCATACGCGACCAGATTGATCGCCTCTGTAGCGTTGCGGGTGAAGATAATTTGGTCGGCAGAAGATGCACCCACAAAGCGTGCCACCTTCTGCCGAGCCTGTTCGTAGAGAGCCGTTGCTTCTTCGGCCAAGGTATGAACGCCGCGGTGGATATTGGCGTTGGAGCGGCGATAGAACTCGTCCATTGCCTGGATAACCGCCAACGGCTTTTGTGTTGTGGCCGTGGAATCCAGGTAAACGAGAGGGACGCCCGGACGGATCTCGCGCCCCAAGATAGGGAAATCTTGCCGTATACGGCCGACATCCAGGGTCATAGTTAGTAATCCGGTATAGTAGTCTTGCTTACCTTGCGGCGGCTGGTTACCGGACGCAAGTTCTCTGAATTGATGGGAAACCAGAGGATATGGTCTGGTACCATCCAACCATCCGTCAGAAAAACGTTGGGCTGGAATTGGACGGCTACCATTTTGTTATCAATTTGCACAACAATTCCTTTGACCCAACCGCGCACGCGCTCTTTGTTTTTTTCGTGGTCGCAAAAAGCTTCGACCACATCACCTACTTCGAAGTGGTGTTCAGGTTCTGGAGGACGCATGAACGAGAATGGCATTTGACCCTCCCTCAAAAAGATGTAGTAAGGCGGCCTATTATCGCGCTAAATCGCCTAAAAAATCAAGAGGTAAACTCGGAGGTTGGCGTTTGCTCAGCACGAAGTGCAAGACCTTGAGGTGCTGAGTTTTGTGCCTTGAGCTTGAGCAGAGATGCGCCGAAACCTCGAGACGAATCGCTTTGCTCGATGGCAACCAAGACAAAGACCGATCTTTTACTTACCTGATACGACTTCGGAGGCAAGCCGCGTCTCGGAGAGGATGAGAGCTAGGACGATTCCCACAATGGTCCTTCCAGAAGATTTTGAACATGATCTGCCTTGGGTATCTGTATAGATACCCAAGGCAATTCCCTTCCTGAGACAGGCCCTCACGGAGTAGCCATTTTCTGACGAATGACTTGCTCGAAGCGCTCGCGCACTCCTTCGAAGGGGATGCGTTGCATGATTGGGTCGAAGAAGCCTTCCACCATCAGGCGTTCGGCTTCTAATGGCGGAATGCCGCGCGAGCGCAGGTAGAAAAGCGGTTCTTCTTCTAAACGTCCGACAGTCGCACCATGGGTGCAACGTACATCGTCTGCCAGGATTTCCAAGCCTGGGATGGAGTCGGCACGGGCATCCTTGCTCAGAATCAGGTTGCGGTTTGCTTGGTAGCCATCGGTCTTCTGTGCCCCTGGGGCAACGTAAATCATACCTTGCCAGACGGTACGACTTTTTCCCTTGAGAGCGCCCTTATACAGGAAATCAGAGGTGGTATGGGGTGCAAGATGATTTTGCTGGGTGTCTAGGTCAAGATGTTGCTCGTCATCGGCAAAATAGAAACCGGACATGCGCCCAGAGGCGCCTTCACCGGTCAGGTCGAGTTCGGCAAAGGTCTTGGTTAATTTAGAGCCGACTGCGCCGTAAATCCAATCCAGGTTACCGTCGCGTTCGACCTGGACTCGGGCATGGGTGAAGTTCCAGAGATGTCGGCCCCAGGATTGTAATTCAACGAACTTGAGGGCTGCGCCGCACCCAACGCGTATTTCCAGGATACCGGCGTGCAAGGCCGCTTCTGTCTCATCGGGCGAAGCGGTTTCGTGGACGTAGGTCACCGAAGCGCCCTCATCCACCCAAATGACCAGGTGCGAAAGATGCGCCAGGCCTTTACCGGGACCCCAGAGAATGCTATGGAAGGGTTGTTCGACGGTCACCCCTTTGGGCACATAGAGCAAGATGCCATTTTGGGAAAAGGCAGCTGCTAGGGCAGCGAACTTACCCTCTTCGGGACGGACGATTTGCCCGGCTAAGGATGTCAGCAAGGAGGGATGTTCGCGCTCAGCAGTCTTTAGGTCGGTAAAGATCACGCCTTGGTTGACCAATCCAGGGTCGAGGTCTAGGCGCGCTCCGCCCGGTAGTAGGACAATTTGGCCACCGTGCTGGTCTGCCGTGAGTGGCTTGAGCAATTCGGCTGGGACGTCAGGCAAGGAGCGGAATTCGTCAACTTGCGGCAGGCGGAAAGAGGCTGCAGGCATAGAGCGCAGGTCAGTGCGCCGCCAGGCCTCTTCGGTTGGAGCCGGCATCGGTAACCGGATGTAGGTCTCCCAAGCACGTCGGCGGAAGTCGGTCAGCGCGCCTCCTAGCGGAAGCATAGCTTCGGTAAAGGGCAATGCTTGCGGTTCGGCTTCGTGGCGCCGCGATCGGGAGATGATGATGCGAGGTTTTTCTTCCATGTCAGCCAATTGACCCTTCCATTTGCAGTTGAATCAGTCGATTCATCTCGACGGCGTATTCCATCGGCAATTCCTTGACCAACGGCTCAATAAAGCCGGAGACAATCATGGTTGTCGCCTCTTCTTCAGACAGACCACGGCTCATCAGGTAGAACAATTGCTCTTCGCCTACCTTAGAGACCGATGCTTCATGACCGATGGTGACGTCATCTTCGTCGATCTCAATGTATGGGTAGGTATCGGTGCGGGATTGTGGGTCAAGGAGCAGGGCGTCGCAGACGACATTCGACTTGACGCCGGTTGCACCCTTATAGACCTTGAGCAAGCCGCGATAGGAAGCGCGTCCGCCGCCCTTGGAGATGGACTTAGAGGTCACTTTGCTGGATGTGTGGGGGGCAAAGTGTACCATCTTGTAACCGGCATCCTGGTGCTGCCCAGGTCCGGCGAAAGCCATGGAGAGCATCTC
>JANWWB010000415.1 GCA_025056515.1 Anaerolineales bacterium | reverse complement strand
CGGAACGCGTGCTTACGGCGTGGGGAACAGTTGTTGTGTATATCGGGACAACGCTTTTGGTTGCCTTCATTACGTTTCGTCGTCGCTTGTCCTACCGGTTACGCGCCGGTATTTTTTTGGGCGTTCTTTATCTTGCCGGGTTTATTGGTCTAGCTCTTGCTTCGCTGAGCGGAGATGGGCGCATCTTCTTATGTGCGTTCATTGTTCTGGCAGCAGTCTTTTTTAATTTACGGATTGGCTGGTTGGCAGCGATTGTCAGCTTAGTGACGATAGTGGGGATGGCTCGGCTTCAAATCACAGGGATTGTAGTTGTGCCACCCGAACGGCAGATCAATTCCACCGATGTCAGTGCCTGGGTAAGTGGAACGTTGGTCTTTTCATTCCTCAGCCTTGCGGCTCTCATTTCAGTCTCTTATTTGTTACGTCTCTGGGAAAACAGTTATAAGGATTTACAGAACGCTTGGGCGCGCGAACACAAATTGGCTCAAATTGTACGCATGCGTGAGGACATTACGCGTCTGATTGTTCGTGAAGCAGATGTTCAGCGCCTTCTGCAGCAAACATGTGAGCGACTAGTGGCCGGACGTGGTTATTCCATGGCTTGGGCGGGGCTTGTAGAACCCGACAGGGCAACTCTGCGAGCTGTTGCGAGTGCTGGCGCAGTGTGTCTTGGAAAGAAGTTAAATTCCGGCCAAACTTTACCTGTGAATGAAATACCTTGTGTGAGACGCGCTTTCCAAGAGGGGCAACCTTTCTTGCTTTGTCAAGACCAACTCTGTCTGACCTGTCCGCTTCATGAAGATGGTCCTCAAGGAGTTTCGTTGGTCCTCCCTTTGGTGAATCAACGCGTGAATTTGGGCATCGTGGTGGTCGAGAATCATGGTCAGAATGGCTTTTTTGAACAGACCGAAATCGGTTTGTTAGGGGAACTGGCCGATGACTTGGCACATGCTTTGGCGACGTTACGCGCAGCCGAACAACAAAAGATTTTGGCTGAAATTTCGAATGGTTTGCTTTTTGCCCGAGATGAAGACATGCTGTGGATGGAAGTGATTGCAGCGGTGAAGCGGGTGCTCAATGCCGAACGTGTAGCAATTTATATGTATGATCGGGCTACCGATACACTCTCTTGTAAACACTGGCATGGCCTTTCGTATGACTACATCCAGGAGATTAACCGTCGGTTCCGGGAAGTGCCCGGGAGCAAAATGTTGCGCACGCAGAGGCCGGTTGTGGTAGAGGATATTGAGACCGATCCGGCAACGGTTCCCTTACGGGAGCGGATGCGTCGTGAGGGATTCTGTTCCTATGCTGTTTTTCCCCTGTATACTTCGAAAGGCTTACAAGGTGCATTTGTGGCCTATCGCAACACGCCGAGCGTTTTTACCTCTTCCGACATGGCGGCTGGTGAGACCTTGGTACGCATGATTGGCCTGGCCTTGGAGAACATGAGCCTGTATGCCGAAGCGCGCAGGAAGGCTTCAGAATTGGCCGCTCTCTATGCGGCCGCCCAAGATATGGCCTCCAGTTTGCTCGATAGCCAGGCCTTGCTTCAGACGCTGGTGCGACATGTGACCGAAGCCTTACATGCTACCAGCGCTTATATCAGTACTGTAGATTTTGAGCATGGCGTCCTGTGTGTTGCGGCAGAGTATTGGTCAGAACAAGCTCTCTCCTCTGAACGAAAATCAGATTTGGGGCGATGTTATTCTCTTCAAGATTATCCATCCTTTGCTCATGTTTTGATTACCGGCGAGATTATGATGCTTCATCGAGATTGTCAGGAATGTTCGGACCTGGAGCGTCAAGAATTTGTCGAATACGGTGTCCAATCGATCTTGTTTATCCCGGTTTTGTCACATGGAAAAACGATGGGTGGAATTGAAGTTTGGGAAAGCCGCTATCGACGTGAGTTTACCCAGGCTGAGATTTTCCTGGCGCAATCAATGGCGGCACACGCTGGTAGTATTCTTGAGAATATAGCGCTTTATGAACAGACTCGACGTCAGGCCGAGGACTTGGCTCAAGCGTATGATAATACCCTGGCTGGTTGGGCGCGCGCCTTGGAATTGCGTGATGAACAGACACAAGACCACACGCGACGTGTGACCGAAATGGCGCTCCAATTGGCGCGTGCTCTCGGGCTTCCTGAAGACCAACTGGTGCATATCCGTCGTGGTGCAATTTTGCATGATATCGGCAAAATGGGTATTCCAGATGCGATTCTTCACAAACCTGGCCCGCTGACGCCTGAAGAAGAAGAACTGATGCGTCAGCATCCTCAGTTCGCTTATGAGATGTTGTATCCGATTGAGTTTTTGCGCCCGGCGCTGGATATTCCGTATTGTCATCATGAACGTTGGGATGGAACAGGCTATCCGCGCGGTTTGAAAGGCGAGGAAATTCCCTTGGCGGCTCGTATCTTTGCTGTTGTTGATAACTGGGATGCCCTCATCAGCGATCGCCCGTACCGCCCGGCCTGGTCAAAAGCGCGGGCACGCGAATATCTGCGCCAACAGGCGGGGAAAATGTTTGACCCAAAGATTGTCGAAGTGTTCCTAAGTCTTGAGATCGCGAAGGACGACTTGTCCCCTGCTTAGCCCTCTCTTGGGACGTAGTAGGTTCAAGGAAGACCTAATTGCTGTAGAATGCTAAGACGTGTTACCGCCTCGGGTTCGAGAACTTGACTATGCCGTAAGTCTATTTCGAAGGGGATGGCTTCAACTGTGGTTATCTTGCCTCTTTGGAGGGTTACAAGCACCAACACGGATTGCCGAACTTCTTCCAGTCCCCCTTGGTCAAAGAGAGCGTTTCCCAAACTATACAACACCAGCGTCCGCCCGGCTTCGGTTTCTAACCATTCAGCGCGTTGCAGGACGTGTGGATGATGCCCCCACAGAAGGGTTGCGCCAGCCTGGGCAAGCTGACGCGCGAGCGCTTGTTGTCGCTCGGTCGGCGCAACTTTGTATTCCACGCCCCAGTGGAGAGAGACAATCACCAGCGCTCCGTCTTCCTTTGCTTTGCGGATAGCGGCTGTCGCGGCCTCGGCATCTAACGGGGTGAGGACATCATCGAAGGCAAAGAAAGCCAGTTTCACACCGTTGATGTGACGGATGACCGGCTCTATGTTCAGACCAAGCGGGGTCAGACCGGCATCAGTCAGCAGGGAGGCGGTATGAGATGGACCGTCCTCACCACAATCGAAACGGTGATTGTTGGCGATGGAAAGCAAATCCAGTCCCCATTTGACCAAGTGTTCGGTTGAGGAGCTGGACGTGCAGAGGTTATAGTTGTTCCTGCGAGGGTCCTCGGGCGGGTGAGTGGCTAGAGGGCTCTCTAAGTTGGCAAGTGCCAAGTCGGCGGCAAGCAGACGCGAGGTTAGGAAACCGAACGAATCCGCGTCGGGCTTCACTCCGCGCCCAAGGTTGATATCTCCCATGAGGGCAAGCGTGACGTGCTGGCGCAGCTCGCAGGCGGTCAAGAAGAAGATAAGAAAAAGAAAAAGTATTCCAGGTTGGCAGGAGGACGCGCAGCCTGCCAACCTGGCATCTGCGCATGTTTTTTTCACGGTGCAATGAACATTTCGGTCCACTTGGGTTGTGGTGGATTTTGTCCTTTTGCGAGCATGGTTCGCCAGGTCTCATCAGTTAAGCGTTCGCTCAGCGGGACAGTGAACTCATAGTAGGTGAAGACGGCGCCGACAGCTACTTCCCAAGGTTGGGTGGGCAAGACAACATAAATGGGCGTCGGCTGACCAATAGCTTCCTCGAGAACGGCCAATGTTCCACGTTCATCCAGGCCGGTGGCCACATCTGCTACCAAAGCCGCATGCTGATCTTCCAGAATTGGGCGGTTACCTTCACCTTCGATGTCAGCGGCAGCTATAGTAAATTGTTCCAGCACGCCACCCCAATACCACAATTTATCGTATTCGAGTTCGCCGATCGGTTCTCCGGCCAATTCGCGTTCGGCGATATCTTGGAGCAAAGCGAGTTGGTCCATCAGGTTGGTCAGGTTAGCGCGTGTCTGGTTGCTGAGCAGGCCGCGCGCTTCTAGGCCATGGTAGGTCATTTGCGCCAGCGCAAGTAGACGGGCATAGGCTTCAGGATTGGGTTCGACGTAACTGCGCGGCGCTGTATCGATCCCACCGCCCATTTCGGCCATGACCTGCTTGGCGTAAAGGATGGTGTCATGTTTGAGCTCGGTCCATGAACCTAGGGCAGTCTGCAATTCTTTGCGTGTCCAAGCCTGAGTTTGCATGAAGGGCGGATACGGAGCACCCTTGGGCGTGATTAGCGGTTGTAGCGCATAGAGCCACGACCAATATAAGTTCTGAGTCCAGGAATCCAGGCCGAGGCTAGCAATTTCGTTCTGGACTTTGCGCATTTGGCGGTCGTAATTCGTATAGCGTGATTCGTTCATTTCGTTGACCAGGATATTGAGCGCTTCCTGAGATCCCATGGCGGCGAAGAAGTCTAACCCTTTAGGCAGGCCGCGTGGCTGTTCCTGTGTGCCGACCTTGCGCCAGATGAGTTGTCCGAAGACGTATTGATCCAGCGTGAAACGTTGTCCCATGAAGCGAAAGCCTTTGGTGACCGCCTCTTGGTCTTGCCAAACCCAGACCCACATCGAGTTGATTTGCGGCGGTGGAAGGGATGCAGTGGCTTGCTTGAAGCGTGCGAAGAGTGTTGCGTCGGCAAAAGCGATCAAGGCGGGAACTGGACCAAAAATCTGGTCGGAAAGCGCTCCGTACTCGTAAATGCCTAAGTCATCTGCCTTACCGACGATGAAGGTGGTCGGCTCGTAGATGTTCTGCCAGAGGGTCAGGGCAGGCTTGCCGTTTGAGGCTGTGGCCGAACGTATGGCCTGCACGATAAGCAAAGCGCGCCGAGTCTCGAAGTCATCTATCAGGCGGAAGGTTAGCCGCCCATACCACATCATCGCTCGGAAATACTGCTTTAGGTCTTCCGAGCGGGTGTAGTGGCCGCGCGGAAGATACTGCGAGTAATCTTCGATGAGTTTTTTCTCAGCTGCTAGGTCGGGGCGGTCCCAGATGGGTGAAATTTGCATACCCCCAGCGGCCTTGATGAGTGCCAATTCGGCCTGTACCAGTTCCTGGGCTTCGGGTGGGATGGGATCATTCAAGCCGAGCAAACGGTCGGCGACGCCAAAGTAGGCGACGTTGCGCAAGGCGGGTTCTTCCAGCGGTGTTCCCTTGAGAGCGAGGTATTGTTCAGTGGTTTCGGCCAGAAGGGCCGAGGTGAGAGCGCGTAGGTCGGCGATGAAGTAATCCTTTTCCAGGTCGCGCAACATCTTGTCAAAGATAAGATGGTAGATGTGATAGACCGAGTCAGTTGTGATGAAAATCGGTACTGCATAGTAGGTGCCGGAAGAAAGACTACGGCGGTAGCGTGCTTCTTCGTAAATTTGGTAGAACTCACGATATTTTCCCGGGACAGGTGAAACGACCACAAAACCGTTCTGCGCCAACAGCTTTCGTTGCGCTTGGCTGAGTTGCAAGTCTTGCCAGCCTCGCACCTGATTTAAGTCCAACGGCAAGGTATAGCTTTCCCCATGATACGTCTGCGGAAGGCGCACCGAGATGGGCCGATAGACGGCAAACGAAGGTGGATACACATCCTCCGGCGATAAAGGCTCACGAGGCGTCTCCTGGCTGGGTGCTGCCGTGACTGGCCCTGGTGGAGCGGCTGTATCTTGGGGCATGGGCGTTTGTGACCAGGGCAAGCTGCATGCAGCTTGTAAAAGCGCCAGTACGAGCATCCCCCATAACAACTTGCGAACAAGATTGTTCATAGCATCCTCCTCAAGGTGTCAGAATCAGGATACGACCATCCTCTTGTCGGACGATCGTCAGGTCGGTGAATGTCCCCTTGGCAGAAGCGAGAAGCGAAAACCCAAAACCGTTCCATTCCCAGACCTTCAACGCTCGGGCGGGGCCGGAACCGGAGTCTGCATACCGTCCTTCGAGCGTGATCAACTCCTGGCGGCCATCGCCGTTTAGGTCCACTGCCGCAAAGACGGTCATCGGATCTGCTAGCGCTGAACCTGCCCATAGCTCGGTCCATAAACCGTTCATCCAACCGATAAGAATGATATGGCAGGAATTCCCTTTTCCATCGTGGAAACCGGCGATCCGCCCGCCGTAGGGCAAGAAGTTGTCTACAGGCCAGGGACGAAATGGTCGCCAGACGAGCAGACTGACCTCGGGCAGGGCATCGGCATTCAACCGAGTGAAGGCCGCTTGGATGACTTTCCACTCTTCAGGGCTTTGCCAAACGACTTGCTCGACCGAAAAAAGGCTTAGATGACCGTTTACAAGCGCTACGGTTTCGTCTTGGCCGTCTCCGTTCAGGTCGGCCCGTTTGGGAGAAGCCAGGGGAAAGGCCGAGGAAGAGAGTTTTGTCGGTGTCAGGACGTTTGAATCGAGAACCCACGCGCGAACATTAACGGGTGTAATTTGCACCAAGCTCCCGAATGTTACGATAAGAGAAAAAAGAAGCGCTGAACGTTGCATTTTTCATCACCCTACCTGTCCCTAAACAGTCAGTTTTGCTACAAACGGCCAAAATATAGGCCATTGCACAAGACAGTAGGGGTTTCAACCTTGCACAATCTATGATGGCCTAGAGTTGTCCTTACTTCGGGTCCGCCTCTTGAAGAGGAAGAGAAGAATTTGCCGGGATTTTTGTAGTTTTCGGCAATGAAATCTCCGAATCACATTATAGGACATTCGATGCAAACGGTCAAACCAGCTTTCAGGAGCTGCTCCAGAAACGATCGTCTTAGCGTAAAGGATAGTTATAGTTAGGGAAAGGGCTAGGACGAGGGTCGCAAGTGACCATTCGATGGCACTTTAGTACTATTGGAGAGGGGAGGGGAGAAAAAATCGGTGTATATTGATTGTAGAGAACAAAATCCAAACAAGAATCGTCTTTACAGGAGGAGCAAGTGTCTTATACGGAAAGGAGGCTCAAATGAAACCCGTACGTTGGTTGGCGACCTCGTTGGTTCTCCTAGCGATTGGGCTGCAATTCTTCCCCGCAGGAGGAGCTTGGCCGGTTGCGGCGGTTGCGGTTTGTGATGCCGCAGAATTTATTGCTGATGTGACCGTGCCGGATGGAACTTCCTTTGCTCCAGGAGCGGCCATTTCCAAGACATGGCGGCTGAAGAATGTTGGAACTTGCACTTGGACGACCGATTACGCTGTGGTCTTCGTCTCTGGGGCGCAGATGGGTGCACCGGCTGTTGTCAACTTACCTGCAGCTGTAGCTCCGGGAGCGATGATTGATATTACCGTCAACATGACCGCTCCCACTGCTCCCGGGACTTACACCGGTTACTGGAAATTGCGAAACGCAGGGGGTGTCCTCTTCGGCGTCGGCGCGGGGGGAAACAATCCTTTCATAATCAAAATCACTGTTCCAGGCTCTGTCTCTACAGCATATGACTTCGTGGCCAACTATTGCTCGGCGGCTTGGATGAGCGGCGCCGGAGCGCTTCCCTGCCCAGGGACTGACGGCGACGCCAACGGCTACGTGCTGAAGGTCGATGCGCCGCTCCTGGAGACGGGAGTCACCGATACCGTTCCTGGCTTGGTGGTAGCACCGCAGAATGTGAACAATGGCTTTATTTCAGGCGTTTATCCAGCCTTTACTGTCCAGAGAGGAGACCGTTTTCAGGCAACGCTTTCTTGTGCCCATGGCGTTGCGACTTGTTATGTGACCTTCCGCTTGGATTACCAAATCGGCTCCGGACCGGTCAGAACGTTCTGGTCCTTCCAGGAGAAGACAGAAGGGAAGGTCTATCGCGCCAACGTTGATTTATCCTCTCTGGCAGGGCAGAGCGTCAAGTTTATTCTAACGGTCAGTGCGACCGGCTCTCCCACCGGAGACCGTGCTACTTGGGGCGGCGCGCGCATCGTGCGAGGAAGCGGAACCTCGCCTACACCGACACCCGCAGCAGGAACGACCTGCGATAAAGCAACCTTCCTTGCGGATGTCACCATCCCCGATGGAACCACCCTCACTGCCGGAACTGCCTTTACGAAGACCTGGCGCATTCGGAATGATGGATCTTGTACGTGGACGACATCCTATGCTTTGGTCTTTTCTGGTGGCGACTTGCTCGGCGCAACGCCTACCGTGCCCCTGCCCACCAGTGTTGCCCCGGGCCAAACGGTAGAAGTATCGGTCAACATGGTTGCGCCGACCATGGCCGGGCATTATCGCAGTTACTGGATGTTGCGCAATGCCGCTGGACGCCGTTTTGGCTTTGGTCCCAGCGGCGCGGCAGGCATTTTTGCCGACATCAACGTCTCGGGTGGTTACACGACCGTCTATGATTTCTATGCAAATGCTTGTTCTGCCACCTGGACGAGCGGAGCGGGTGTTTTGCCCTGCCCGGGCACGGATGGAGATGCCAAAGGCTTTGTCTTGAAACTTGACGCTCCAAGGCTGGAAGATAACACCACCGGCGCGCCAGGTTTGCTGACTTTTCCCCAGCGCGTGACGAACGGCTATATCCAGGGCATCTATCCTCCCTATACCGTGCAGAACGGCGATCGCTTCCAGTCGATCGTCAATTGCCAACGTGGTTCAACAGGCTGCTATGTTAAGTTCCGCCTGGATTATCAGATCGGCTCGGGGCCGGTACAGACCCTCAAAACCTTCAGCGAAAAACTGGATGGGATGTACTATCGCTTCGATGTGGATTTGTCCTCTCTGGCCGGACAGAACGTCAAATTCATCTTGACCGTCTTGGCAAGCGGTTCTGCAAGCGGCGACCGAGCGATCTGGTCGGGTCCGCGCATCGCCCGACCACCCTCGCCCTAAAAGCGTAAAAGCTCAGGGATACACCCATTCTGCGAACAACGAGTCAAGGTCGCAGGCGCACACAGTCTCGGCCAGGGCGTGAAAGTCTTGCGCCCTGGCCGTTCGCCAAGCGTATGTGGCAACATATTGCCGCAGGAAGCGGTCAAAGGTCTCCTCACCCATCTGCTCGCGCAGAGCTAGGAAGAAGAGCGGACCTCGGCCGTAGACGATGGCGGCATAATCCTCGTTTGTGTAAGCAGCAACCGGAAGACCGATAGGAATGGATGGCTCGGATGCTGTCGCCATCCGCAGTTCAAAGTCGAGCAGGCGGATGGCCTCAGCCGCCTCTTCACCGTAACGGTCGTAGAAGTATTGCCAGGTTGCGAATTGCGCCGCAGCTTCATCTAGCCAAGGCTCGTCTTGGGTGTCGTTGCCGACCAAGTTATAGAACCAGGCATGTGCAGCCTCGTGAACAAGAATCATTTCAAGATAGTCTCCCCAATCGAAGGCTTCCTGCGAAATGGCTGTCATGCCGGGGTATTCTACGCCTCCGGCAAAGGTGACAATCGGAGCGATGTCAAACTCGGTGTAGGGGTAGTCGCCGTAACGTCGGCTAAAAATGTCTAGCGCAGAAGCACCGAAGGAGAGACTTTTTTCAATCAAGTCAGGAGCCAGCCCAGCCGGAGCGTAGAGATTGACCTGAACTCCTGCCTCAGTAACTTGACTGTGTTTTTGCCATCCAGGCGCTGCGCACAAATAAAAGTCGCGCGCCGGCCCGTTGGCGATGAGCACCTGTTGCCTGCCTTGCTTTTCTGAGCGTTCAAGCTCTACGCCCGAGGTGACCAGCGTCAGCTGGGCCGGGGCGTCAATCGAGACCACATAGAAACTCGGGTCGGCAAAGAGTGGGTCGCCGTCTAGATCGGGCATCGTGTTGTTCCATCCTTCTTCGTTGTACACCAGGACGGTCGGATAACCATGAGCGAAGGAGAGAATACCTTCGTTATATCCCAAAATGCCGTAGTAAGAATTTTGTAAGTCTGAGGGAACCGTCACCATGAACTCGATGTGGAGCGAGACCGTCTTGCCTGCTTCTAAGGGGAAGGAAAGGGGGACACGCAGCAGCCAGGATGATCTCTCAGGGGAGAGGGAGTGCCCGTTGGCACTTATCGCTACGATTTCCATCTCACCTCCCAAGAGATTGGGAAAGAGAGCCAAATAGATTTCGTCGAGAGGTATACCTTCGGTGTTCGTATAGTAAATCTCAGCTACGCCGTGTGCCTGGGTAGGGGGGTCACTCAATTGAAAAGCTAAGTGATAGACCGTTGCACCTGACAAGCCTCCCAGAGCTTCCCGCGCTTGGGGTTGTAGGCCAGAGTAGAAAGGGGAAAGGTCATTCCACGAAAATGCCAAGGCGGGGGGATCGACGGACGCTTTGCTGGCGGTTGGCATTAGGGTTGGGGATGGCGCGAGTATCATTGGAGAGGGGACAACTTGGGAGGTCCATCTTGCTAAGAGAGGACAACAACAAACCGACAAGAAGGCTAGGAAAATAGGGATGAGAGCTCGTAAGGGCATAATTCACTCGGGGTCACAGATTACTCGGTCTCGTCCGGTCAATTTGGAACGATACATATTTTGGTCGACGCGGCGTAATAGGGTGGTTAAGTCATCGCCTGGTTGAGCAAGTGTTCCGCCGATTGAGACGGTTACAGAAATGTATTTGTTTCCAACACGCAGAGAAGAAGCTTTCACGAGAGCACGCAACTTTTCGGCAGCCAGCAGCAGGCCTCGAGCGTCTGTGTTCATAAGTAAAATGACAAATTCCTCTCCACCCCAGCGTGCAGCAATATCTTCTTGGCGTATATTTTGTTGTAAGGTTTTCGCCACCATTTTGAGGACTTCATCCCCGATCTCATGACCATAGGTATCGTTGACACGTTTAAAAAAGTCAATATCTAAAAACAGAACGCCAAAGGGGAGCAAATCTTGTTCGAGAGCATTCAAGGCTGCTCGCAATCGAGCCTCGATGTAGCGACGGTTGCTGATGCCGGTGAGAGGATCGAGCGAGACGGTTTCTTCAAGGTGGCGCATGCGACGACGAGTGGAGAAGAGTAGACGGTTGTCGCTAAAAACTTCTACGGCCCCGCGTATCTGTCGGTTTTCATCGTACAAGGGAGCGGTGCGTACGAGGACCGGCACGCGATATCCCTGAGCGTGATGAAGAAAGACCTCCGCTTGACGCTCTTGTCCATCTTGCATGGTAGCATAGAGAGGGCAGCCGCCGAAACAGAGTTCTTGACCGCTCTCGGTTACGTGATTGAGCAGGTTATCAGAACACTTCGTTCCGACCACTTTTTCTGCCGGGTAGCCGGTGATGCGTTCTGCTCCTTTGTTCCAGTACAAAATTCGGCGTTCCTGATCCACAAGATAGACACCATCGTACATGTTATCCAAGATTTGACGATACAGGTCTTCTGATTTCATCCGGTTCCTCCCAAGCGTCGTTGAATTTCAGCTCTTAGACGAGCGAGGGTGTTGGAATAGAGAGCATCGTCCTGGGTGGTGTCAATACAGAAAAGACATCCTGGTTCATTGGTAGGTATCCATTCTTCGAGCAAAGCCTGGATGCTCTGCAAGTCGTCGAGTGTGGCAATCTCAAGCGACCTGGCGCGATGACGAAAGCGTTCGGTGATCACAGAGATATCTGCTTTCAAGTAGATAAACATCTCTGGTGGCGGTAGGTGTAAGCGAAGCAAAGTGTAGAGGCGTTCCAGGAGTAAGAATTCGGCTTTGCTCAACCAACCTTTACGGTAAAACAATTTGGTGAAAAGATGAAAATCCAGGTCTAAGCCTCCATCGAGCACGCCTATCAGCGG
>JANWWB010000383.1 GCA_025056515.1 Anaerolineales bacterium | reverse complement strand
CTCGGAGAGTTTGATAATAGACTGTCAGCTCTTTGACTTCTAACATGATCACATCTCGCGCAGTTTGGGGTTGAAAACTTCATCCAGGCCGACATTCATGCTGTAGAGAGACCCAACAATCGCAGTGATGGCCAGCCCCGGAGGTACAAACCACCACCAAATCTCCAACTGTAGAGCGCCCCAAAGGACGGAATATTGCATCATCAATCCCAGGGAGATGGTGTTGGTCGGACCAAGGCCGATGAAGTCCAGGGTTGCTGCGGTGAGGATGGCGCCTCCAAACTGAAGAATGAACACCAGCAACAGGTAGGACATCATGTTCGGAGCAATTTCATGCAAGATGATTTGGTAAGAATTCATGCCATTCAGGCGCGCTAAGTCGACGAATTCCCTGGCTCGCAAAGAGAAAGTTTGGGCGCGAATGGCGCGCGCCGCCCATGGCCAAGAAGTCAGTCCGATGAAGATACACTCTGCCCAAATGCTTCGCACTTCCAGATAGGCCGCAATAATCAGCAAGACTGCCAGGGTGGGAATGACCAGGACGATATTCGTGAAAGCGTTCAGGATTTCATCCATCAGCCCTCCCCGATAGCCGGCGGTGAAACCGATCAACATCCCGAGCAATGTCCCCAGTCCACCCCCGAGCACGCCGACCAGAAAACTAGCACGGAGGCCATGAACGAATTGCGCAAAGACATCTTGTCCGAAAAATGTAGTACCGAACCAATACTCCTTGGAAGGAGGCGTGGGGCCGAGCGGATGGACATAGGCAAACGGATCATTCGGATTGATCCAAGGTCCGATCAAACCGAGCAACAAGAAGGTCAAAATAATACTCAAGCCGACAAGCAGCTTGCGATTACGCAACGCGAAATAGAGCCATTCATGTTTTCGTTTCCAAGCTTTCATCCCGATTCTCCTGTCATGCTGTGTCGAGTGCGCGGGTCAACCAGAACGTAGACGATATCAATCAACAAGTTTGCCAATAAGACGCCTATGATGATAAAAAGAAAGCATCCCTGAATCAGGAAATAATCTTGATTTTGAATAGCGGCCAGGAGGAGATAGCCGATGCCCGGATAGGAGAAGACAACCTCCGTCACCAAAGCTCCAGCAACGACCACCCCTAAGCGGAGAGCCAGGCCGGTGATTTGAGGCAACACGGCGTTTTGAAAAGCGTATTTGCGAATCAAACCACTTGGCACTCCTAACGCTAAAAGATAGCGCGAGTAATCCGATTCCAGCTCATAGATAATCAGATTACGCATCCCAATTGCCCAACCGCCGAAATCTACGATAAAGAGCGAGAGGAAGGGCAGAAACCAGTGGTGCAGGACACTGGCAATAAATTTCCACGATAGGTTAGGATGGAGTGAGAACGCATAAGCGCCTGCAATCGGGAACCATCCTAGGACGATGCCAAAGAACCAAGCGAGGAGAATCCCTAACCACATGTAGGGCGTGGCCGTGAGGATATAAGAAAGAGGGGATAGAGTGTTATCGAGCCATTTGGAGCGGGCAGCCAGCGCACCGAACTTATTCCCTGCCCACCAACTCAATAAAATCGAGGGGATGAGCAAAAAGAGATCATAGGGCACAGCGCGCTTGAGGACGTCCACAACAGGCGTCGGGAACATGTAAACGCTGATGCCCAAATCTCCGTGGAAAAGCGCTATCCAGAAATTCAGATATTGTCTCCAGAGTGGAACATCAAGGCCAAAAGCGCGGGCAAAATAACTGCGCATGGCTTCGGCAGCTTGAGGATGTAAGGCAACACGAGCCAACATGTTTTGAATTGGGTCACCGGGCATAAAGCGCGGAATAAGCCAATCAATCGTCACTGCCAGGAAGAAGGTCAGCAGATAAATCAGAAGTTTACGCCCAAGATACTTTTTCATGCCTTTTTCTCGACCCTAAGGGAGAAAATTCCCCCCCTCTTCGGGACAGGGAAGAGGGGGGGACGAATCAGAAGTGCGTTATGGGGTGACCGGCTTGATCTCCAAGAGCGTCTGCAGACCGCCCATCTGCCAGTAGCCGGACCAGGTCGTTGGCAAAGCGGACGAACCGGAGCCGTCCACCGGCCAGTTGGTCCAGACAGCATCACTGAATTGCGCCCACAGGCCGTTGTACCAGAGCGGAATCATGGGCATCTCGGTCAGCATGAGCTCCTGAATCTGCGAGCAGATTGCTTTCATGCCCTCGATATCATCCGCCGGCACTTTGGCGAGTTCATCCACTAGGTCGAACATCTTTTGATTGTTGTAACGCCCAAAGTTGCCGCTGCCCATAATGTCCTGAATCGGGTGACGGAAGAGGAGGTTATAGAGCGTCCAGGGCGTGTTGCTCATGCCGGCCCAGTTGTTCAACGTCATGTGGAAGGTTCCTTGGGTCAGGGCAGAGTTCCAAGCGCCGTAGTCCGGATAGGCGGCCTTGACGTTGATGCCGGCTTTCTGGCTGCTGCTGGCGATGATGTCAATGGCGGCCATCCAGTCGGTCCAACCGTTGGGGCAGGTGACTTCCAGTGCAATTTTGGAGCCATCCGGCGCTTCGACGAAGCCATCGCCGTCCACATCGCGATACCCCGCCTCGGCGAGGATTTGCTTGGCCTTCTCGGTGTCGAAGTAATAGCCGAGCCGAGCAATCACATCTTGGTCATCAAACTGCTGCAAGGTCGGCAGGAGGCCGGTTGGGCTGGCCGCTTTGACCAGGTTGGCATAGGCCACATTGACAATCGAGGGAACGTCAATGGCGAAGGCCAGAGCACGGCGGAAGGCCGGGTCGTCCAAGGGCTTGATGGTGGTGTTCAAGAAGAGCACGGCGGTGTTCGCAGAGAGCATGTAGGGAGCGTTCGGATAGTAGGTGTCAATATAGCCCTTATCTACCAAGGTTGCTACGCCGGGCAGGAAGTTGTTGCTCAAATCCACTTCGCCCTTGATGACGGCGCCGAGCGCTACATTGTTGCTGGAGAAGCGCATATCGACGATGTACTTCGGGGCCGGCTTGCCGAAGACCTTGATGCCCCACCAGTTTTCATTGCGCACCCAGACGTTGCGATCCTCGCTGTGGGTGAGGTAGAGATAGGCGCCCGAACCGATCGGATTAGGATTGGCGCCGGAGGTGATATCTTCCTCGGTGCGGTTTTCCCACAAGTGCTTTGGCACGATGGCAATGTTATAGAGATTGTTGGTCCATTCCTGGTAGAGCGGTTGATCGGTGAAGGAGAAGCGGAGGTGGGTGGCGTCCACGATGGTGATTTCTTTCAGGTAGTTCCACAGCGGGCTGAACCAGATGGCCGGATATTTCTTGCCGATTTCGAAGGTGAACTTGACATCCTCGGCGGTCAGGGGTTTGCCATCGCTCCAAGTCAGGTTGGGGCGCAAGGCCAGCTCATACGTGGTGGGGTTGGTCCACTTGCCGCTTTCTGCTAACCAGGGAATTAATTCGCCGGTGAAGGGGTTGAAAGCGAACAAAGTTTCATAGACCAGGCCGATGGTGCCGGTGGTATTGGCCTTGCTCCAGGTGATGAAGGGGTTCCAGTCGTTGGGCGGTCCCCAAGCTGCGCCGCTGACATAGAGGGTCTCAAA
>JANWWB010000366.1 GCA_025056515.1 Anaerolineales bacterium | reverse complement strand
CTAGGACGCTATGATATTGTCTTCGGACAGGCGGCCATCGCGGATCTGATTAGTATCATGGGCTGGATTGGCTTCAACGGAGGCTCAATGAAGCGCGGCTACTCGATGCTCGGCGAGGACAAAATTGGTCAGCGCGTGCTTTCGGAGAAGATCACCCTCGTAGATGATCCTTCCCGTCCGGAGACATTCCCCTTCCGGCGCGACACGTTCGGCTTTCCACGCCGTCGCTTCCCCTTTTTTGAACGCGGCGTATTCCACGGCTTTGCCTGGCATCAGGACGACGCTGATGAGTTCGGCGCGCAGCCAACCGGGCATACCGTCATGCACCAGAGCCTGATTCTGGAGGGGGGCGAGCAGGACGTTCCCGATCTGGAAACGCTGGTCGCTATGCCGCGCGAGAACGACATCCTTTACATTCCTTTCCTGCATTACATGAATGTTGTTAACCCCTCCAAAGGTCTTGTAACGGCCAGCTCACGCTTTGGTGCGTTGTACCTGAAGAAAGATGGCTCGGTGCTCGTGCCGTATAACGTCCGACTCACCCAGAGTTTGTTGGACATTTTCGGTGACAAGGTCGCCTGGCTTTCAAAGCAGACTGCGCCTTATAACACTTCGATGAGTTATGGCGCTCGCAATCCGACTGCTCTTATCGTCCCGCTGTTCATGTGCGTCCGCGATCTTGAGATTTCACACTCGAACACATCCTATTGACCTCTCTATTGGGTGGACCGGCGGAGGCTGTTTGTCGGAGGACAACTCGTGCGAGTTGTCCTACTCTCCGCCTGACACATCCTATGCAAGCCAAAGCGGTCTGCTCGCTGTTGAATCGGCATGGTGCTTGGCTTGCCCCGGCGCTCTTCGCACGGTTCGATGGAGCACCAGAGCCGGATAATTCGGTCACTTGCGTCCGAAATCGGCAGGGTTTTCTCCCCAGGCTTGGGAATCCCAGGGAAACGTTGGTGCATGCGAGGGATGATCGCTCAACCAGGTTTCGGCACGCCGAATCAATTCTCGCAAGGCAGCGCCGATTTGCTCCTGTGGCAGATGAGAGCGGCAATGGCCTTGCTTGACCCATTCGAGGGCGATCTCTGAATCCGAATAGACCGGCCAGTTCAGGCCTTGCTTGTCCAACCAGGCTAGGGCGTGAACGATGGCCAGGAACTCGCCAAGGTTGTTTGTGCCATTTTCGAATGGTCCCTGATGAAAAACTTGTTTTCCGCTTGCCAAATGCACACCGCGCCATTCGACCGGGCCAGGGTTGCCGGAACAGGCAGCGTCTACGACTAGGCTATCGGCGATGGGCGGTTGTGGCGCAAGTAGCCAGGGTTGTTTGTGCGCCCGGGTGTTTGGCTCATCCGGCGGGCCGGCGCGCCAGGCGCTCTCGGCGAGGGCTAGGTTAGGAAATGCTTTAAAGCGAGCATTTGGATAACCGTTCACTGCGGCCTGGCAACTCTCCCAATTGCTAAATACGCCGGTCTGGCGTCCCCGCCAGACAACGTAAAATTTTTGAGGAGCTTTGTTCATGGGGTTGCTATCTCGTCTGCTGTCGATTGAATCGTATCGAGAATAAACGGAATTTTCTCGACAGGCCAATTGGTCTGGAACATAAAGCGTGCACCGTCCGAAAGTAAGAAGCGCACGCGCGCCCAAGAGGCCAGTGCCGGCGTTGGCTGGGCAAGCGGTAGGAAGGAAATGGCATGTGCCCAGGCCGGAGAGGCGGTCCGATATTCGCTTAGCAGGGGAGTGAGCGAAAATCGCAACGGAAGCAAGCCACTCTGTTCCACCCACAATGCCTGTCTTTCGGGTGCAACCATCCAACGCACAAAGAGCCAAGCAGCTAATTGGGTGCGTTCATCGGTCTTTAAAATCGTGTAGGAAGGTCCGTAGACAACTACGATGGGGGTTTCAGAGCCGGGGAAGGGGATAGGAATCCAGATATCCGTATTACCGGCCTGCCGCATGATCGCTGTCAGGGTTGGTACGTCTGCAAGGTCGCCGACAACAAAAAGCGCCTTACGTTCGGCGAAGGGACGATAGAGGGGTTCTGCTGTAGTCAGCCAGGCGCAAGCGTTATCAAAGAGGGTTTTGAGGAAAGAAAACGCGGCTAAGTTGGAGTCGGTGCGAAACGTATAGGCGTCATCGACGCTCACCTCGCCGCCAAAGGCTAACAGCCAGGCGTAAATGGTTTGCCAATGAGTGTCCACAATCCAACCGCCCAATCCGTCGTTTTGTAGGTCAGCGTCGGCGCGGAAGGCGGTGTTCGCAGCACAGGCTTGTTGGCGGAATTCTTCAGGAGTCTGTGGCGGGGCAGAGAAGCCCAGTTCTTGTGCCCAGGTTTGGTTATAGAAGAGAAAACGAGCCGAACGCTGGGCGGGGAAGCCCGGCCCTACAAAATAAGCCTTGGGGAAATCAGCTAGCGCTTCGATGCCCAGGCCATACCGCGGGGCGTATAGGTAGGGAATCAGGTCGACCGTTAGGCCGACG
>JANWWB010000293.1 GCA_025056515.1 Anaerolineales bacterium | reverse complement strand
GGTCGGCGATGTGGACGATGACAGCCTGGAAGGTCTTGCCTGGGAAGGAATCGACTGTCACACTGGCGGCCTGACCGAGAGAGAGTTGACCGTAGCGGTCTTCTGGGATGTAGACCGTGATGGTCAAGTCGTTAAGGCGACCGAGCTTGAGCGCTGTCGCACCTGGGGAAACCACCTCGCCGGGCTGGATGCTGCGGGTCAGGATGACGCCGTCGGCAGGGGCGACGACGGTCAGTTTGGCGATTTGAGCGTCTAGAAGTGCTAGGCTTGCCTCGGCTTGGGCGATAGCCAGTTGCGCTTGTCGGGCGGCTTCGACTGCTTGGTTCAGCGACGCTTGCGCCGCAGTGACCTTTGGCGATTCAAGTCCAATCTGCAGGGCCAGCAGGCGGTCCTGAGCGGCCTGATAGCGTTCTTCGTAAACGGCCAATTCGGCGCGGGCAGAGATGATGGCTTTGCCGCCCTCTGTCCCTGCTAAGGCATCATAAGCTGCTTGTGCTCGTTCCAATTCGGTCTGGGCGGAGTCATAAGCGGATTGAGCGGCATCGCGCAGGTTGGCATTGTTAGAAAGACGGGCGCGTGCCAGGGTGTCCTGAGCGGTTAGGAAGGCGATGCGTGCTTGGGCCAGGCGGTTTTCGGCAGCGACAAAATCGGCGTTAGCGGGGGCTGTGAGTAAGTCGTTCAGAGCAGCGCGGGCGGTATCGCGGGCAGCACGTGCTGCCTCTACTTCGGCGCGAGCAGCAACGATTTGTTCATTTTGGGTGAAATAGCCGCCGGGCAGGGTGTAGCCGGGCAAGGCCGGAGTGTGCCAATCTAGAGTACGACTCGCACTTGCCTCGAGGTGGGCGGCGTTTAGGCTCAAGGTATAGTTGGCTTCGGCGGTCTCCTGGGCGCGTTTGGCTGTCTCGGCAGCGGCACGCGCCAGGTCTAAGTTCGCTATAGCGACAGTGCGCTGTGCTTGCAGGAGGGTGTCGTCTAGCCGAAAAAGCGGATCACCGGCGCGGACGGTATCGCCCTCGTCCACATAGACTTCGGCTACTTTGCCTCCAATTTCAGGCGAGATAGTAATGGTGACCGCTTCAATTGTGCCGGAGGCGGTCAGCACGCCGTCAGTGTCTTCGTTCAAAAGGGCGCGAAGGCTGAAATACCCAATGAGCAAGAGAATGAGCACCAGGATGATCATCGCAGGAAGGGGGGGACGTCTGTGAGGCATGTTCAACTCCTATGGAGAAATCGTCGTCAGCGATGAGCGGGCAACAATCCTCAATCTAATCGTTTGCGGAAGCGAAGAGCAGCGGCGCCCAGGATGAGCAGACCAAAAAGCCCCAACGCCAGCGTTTCAGGCCAAATAGCCGCTATTCCAACTCCCTTGATGAGTAGGGCACGGATGATGGTGAGATAATACCGTAGCGGGACGATATACGAAATCCATTGCAGGATTTGAGGCATTGCTTCTAGCGGGAAGAAGAAACCGGAAAGGAAGATGCTGGGCAGGAGCGTCATCCAGACCGTTAGCATGGCCTCCTGCTGGGTGTTGGCGATGGTGGAAGCGAAGAGACCGATGCCGAGGCCGGATAAGAGCAGCAAGCTGGAACAAGCCAGAATCAGCCCCAAGTCGCCGCGCACCGGCACACCAAACCACCAGTGGCCGATGGCCAGCACCTCGAGCGTGTCCACAAAGGCTAGCAGCACATAGGGGATGATTTTACCGATCACCAATTCCCAGGGGCGGATGGGCGTGACGATAAGCTGTTCGATGGTGCCACGTTCGCGCTCGCGCACAATGGAAGAAGCGGTCAAGACGGCCGTAATGGCAAAAAGAATCATGCCAATGACGCCGGGAATCATGAAATGCGAACTGACCAGGTCGGGGTTGTACCAGACGCGCGTGCGGACCTCGAGCGGCGGACGAAGAGTCTCCACATTCAAGCCGGAGCGCTCTAGTTTTTCCATCATCAGCAAAGTGGCATGTTGTTGCCCAATCAGGGTAGCAGCCGAGAAAGCGGTGGAACCAGAAGTGGCGTCGGACCCATCCAAGATAAAGGCTACCTGTGCCTCTCCTTCAGCGAGGGCAATGTTGTAATCGGCTGGGATGATAAGGCCGGCGCGGGCGTCGCCGCGTTCGATGAGGGCGCGCAGTTCCTCCTCGGACTGGACGTTGTAGGCCAGCCGGAAGTAGTCGGCGGCGCGGTAGGCGTCCAGCAGAGCGCGGCTGTCAGCGCAGCGACACCGGTCGAGGACGGCCAGCGGCACGTTGCGGATGTCAGTGGTGGCCGAGTAGCCTAGCAAGAATAGTTGCATGATGGGAATGACCAGGATGATGATGAGGGTGCGTCGGTCACGGGTAATTTGGATGAATTCTTTACGGATGATCGAAAGAAGGCGATGCATAGGAGCTGAGTCGTTTGATCGGTTGATGGTCAAGGATTATCCTGAGCTTTCAGCCTGCCGATCAAGAGAATGAGTTTTGTAACCCGTCTTCACTAGGTGACTTAAGAATGCCATGAAGAAAAATGTCGACAAAATGGTCGAAAGCGTTTGATTGGTTCAGGGCCAGGTGGGTGCCAGAGACGATCAGTTCGGTCAGATAGTACGAAAAAAACAAGCCG
>JANWWB010000286.1 GCA_025056515.1 Anaerolineales bacterium | reverse complement strand
TCCATGCCTTCTTCGTTCGAAATTGCCTATGCTTTACGGCGGGTTGCTTTCTTGCTTCCGGAAAAAAAGCAGGCAGAACTCAGGGCGCTTCTGCGCCAAGATCGGCCAGAGAATGTCGAAAGAGCCATTTCCGAAGCACTTCGGGTTGTCCGTTCTTCCCGCAAGGCGCGCGAGTGGTTGGAACATGCACTCTACTTCTCGGGGGAAAAGCTCGGCCATGCGGGTCTACCAGGACAACCTACCCAGATTCCTGCTCGCAGCCTATGGAAGTGCCCGCAGTGCGACTTTACCTGGCGCGTGCTGCGCAAGGGGCGGCCGGTTCCTCCCTGCCCGTATGATGGCTCTGTATTGGTGAGGGTTTCCTCACCGGAGGAGAAAAACAATGCTGGATAAATTCTGGGAAAGCCTGGGCGGCGACCTGGCCGGGGAATGGCTGCGCCGCGCCTTCAGTCCACCCTTTCTGTTTTATCTGAGTGGACTGGGATTCTATTTGCTCCGTCACGGTTGGCAACCGCTCTGGGCACAGTTGCTGAGTCTGTCGCCGGTAGAACAGGTCACTTTGCTGGTCTTGCTCCTAGTCGGGCTGATTCTAAGCGCCCTGCTGAGCGCGCAGTGGCGTTTCAGCCTACTGCGCTGGATGGAGGGGTATTGGCCATGGCCTCTGCGCTATCTGGAAGGATTTTGGATTGCCCGGCAGGCGCGTCACCTAGAGAAGGCGGAGAAACGATTAAATGCGATTCCTGAACAGGCATCGCCCACTCTAACCCGTCAGCGCGCCGCGCTGGAGGTTTTCATCCACTATTTCCCAGCGGATCCATCGGAAATTCGCCCAACCCGTCTGGGCAACATCTTGCGCGCCGGCGAGACGGCTCCCATGCAGAAATACGGCCTGGATGCCTACGTCTGCTGGCCGCGCCTGTGGCCGCTGTTGCCGGGACATTTGCGAGACGATTTGAGCGCCGTGCGCAATCGCCTGCTCACGCTGGCCGAACTCTGGGGCATGGGATTGCTCTCACTCATCTGGGTTATCTGGTCATGGTGGGCGCTTCCGCTGGCCTTGCTTTGGATGTGGATTGCAAGTCAGCTGGCGTTCTCGGCTGCTATGGTCTATGCGGATTTAATCGAAAGCGCCTTCGACTTGTACCGCTTTTCGCTCTACGACGCGCTGGGCTGGCCGCGTCCGGCCGGAAGCGAAGACGAAACGGCATACGGACAAACGCTGACCGAGTTCCTGTGGCGGGGGACACTGGAGAGGCCGGTTCGGTATCGAAACCACTAGAAAGAGGATTGTTGCTGGCAAGGCCCTGGCACGTTTTATCCAATGCCGAATGACTGCACCCCGGTCTCCTGGTTGGATTGGACGAAGCAGTAGGATAACTGGCTGATGGGGTGATCTTATGGAGCACATAAACGCGATCATTATCCGGATTGGTTCGATAATCGTACTCTGCTTATCCTTTGTGCCGGCCTGTGGCGCCTCCCCTGCGCAAAGGGTTGCGGTTGTGGAGACTCTTAACTCGAGGATGACCTCAACACTGTCCGTTTTAACACAGGAGGAAAATCTTGCTTCTGAGGAGGGTCGAACCTACTATGTCGCTCCGAATGGCTCCGATGCTCATCCAGGCACTCGCCGGCAACCTTGGGCCTCTCCCGGTTATGCGTCTCGTCAACTCAAGCCGGGCGATACCCTGATTATTCTAGGGGGACGTTATCGCTTGCGCAACTACGATGATGTTCTGATTCCTCCCTCTGGCACTGCGCAAGCTTGGATTACGATTCGTGGCGAGAGAGGAAATCGTCCGGTCTTGGTCGGAGGGAATAATCTCATAGCGGCTATCGATTTAAGTGGCGTTGAATATGTGCGTATTGAGAATCTAGAAATCACGCATGATGATACCGCTCGCGGCGAAGCGGCTTGGTTCCGCGATGGAATAGAAATCCTCGGCGCGCCGTCGGCGCACATTGTGTTACAAGATTTATACATTCACCACGTAGACGAGTTTGGGATCAATATCCAGGATGTAGAGGACCTGCAAATTCTCAATACGCAGATTGAATATGCAGGCTTTGGGGCTATCGGAGGACCGGCTGGCGAACATGGCGGTTGGCGTTCGGTGGTCATCCGAAATGCCTCACTCTCTTGGAGTGGGCATTATTACAGGGGCGGTGATGGCTCCAATCGTCCCTATGACCGGCCCGATGGTTTGGGTGTCGAAGCCTCTGTTGGACCGATTCTCTTGGAAAACGTGGTTGCGGCTTATAACTATGGAGATGGTCTGGATTCAAAAGCTGCCAACACCATCATTCGTCGAGCGATTGTAGCCAACAATTTCTGTGACGGAATCAAGCTCTGGGGCTCTGGTAGCCGCATTGAGAATACGCTCATCTACGGCCGAGGTGCCGGAAGGCCTGTTCCTTCCCCCTGGGCGGCGATTGTGATCGCTCCCGAGACCCAGAAAAACGCTCGTTTTGAAATTGTCAATGTTACTGTGGATGACTTTCTCGGGCAGAATCACTTGATGCACGTTCAATATGATTTTCCAAACGTCCCTGCCTATGTGGTTGTACGTAATTCCATCTTCAGCGCCCGTGGCCCTCGATCTTCTATCTATGTCGCTCCAAACAGCACACTGGATGTAGATTACAACTTGTTTTACTTTCCACAGGATGAGGTCATCTGGATTCATGGCGACCAATCGTACACCTGCGCTACGTTGTCCGGGTTGGGAAAAGGTAACCTCTGCGGTGATCCACGTTTTGTCCGACCGGCTTGGGGTGAAGAAGGCGATTATCATCTTCAGCCTGGTAGTCCGGCGCTTCGAGCGGGTGTCTTTGAAGGCGCTCCCTTGGATGACTTGGAGGGACGCCTGCGTGCTGCGCCGCCTACTCTAGGTTGTTACGAACATTGATTTCTCCCTGGGGTATCGAAGCGGCGATCCTTTGTAACCTAAAAGGACGCCAGAGATCCGAATATGGCTACGGTATCTCTGGCTATCCGTGGGGAAAAAAATCTCGTCTTCTGTTAGCTGCGTTTCAGCCGTTTCCAGAAGAAATAAGTTACTCCGAGTAAGACAAGAAGTCCAATCAGGGCTATCATCCAAGAAAAGTCCGGGGAGGGGCTTGCGGATGGTTCTGGTGTGGGGGAAGCAGAGAGGGGTGTCGTGGGGGTTAGCGTCGGGAGAACGGTCGGCGTGACCCGGGCGCAGGCGGCATCTTGCACGATGAATCTGTTCTCTGCGCCTGGGTTGACACGAATCGTTGCCGAGGCGGACATTCCGTTCGTCTTGAGCCAGGTGAGGGTGTAGTCTCCGGTGAAGCCGCGCCAGCTCAGGGTCCCGGACGAATCGGTCTTGGCCCTGCCGGAGGTTGTCCAGGAGTGGATGAGGTCGCGAATGGTATGTATGATCGGGCGGGGGTTCGTCCCTTCAATTAGGCCCATCCCGTACATGTTATCATCTGGGGTTGTTTCGCCCGAAGCTACCCACATGAGACCGCTCACATAAGGTTTACTAAAAGCGATGGTGAACGTGTAACGTGCCCACTCGGCTTGAGTCTCTTCGCTATGGCTTTCATGCCAGGCGTCGCGATACCAGGGCTTGTTCTCGAGATATTTCTTGGGCAAGTCATCGATTGCGCCATAAGAGAGTTCGGAAATGAAGAGATTCTTCCCGTACTTGCTGTAATATTCGAGCGTGTCATTGAAGATGCTGACATCAATCGGGGGAGAGATTAAGCCGTTGTAGAATTCCAATCCGATATTGTCAAAGGGGACATTGTGTTCGAGCATGGCTTGGATGATTTCTTCGGAGGAGGGGTATGTTTCATTGTTCGGATTCGGCGCCCAAAACTCTTCTGTGAGGTATAGGCCATAGAAATTGATGTATGTGGGGACACCCGGTGCTCCCTCCTGCGCTCCTTGGACCGAGGCAGCGGCGATCTTGACAAGGTCCTCTGTGGTGAGCGGCATGAAGCCAAAGGCGTTTTGTGGTTCGTTGAAGGCATTGTAGATGGACATCTGAACGCGATACTGTTTGGTGAAGTTGTAACTGAACTCATATGCCAGATTTGCCAATTCTTCGGCACTCATCTCCTGGGCAAAGGTCGGCATCCAACCTGGGGTAATCCAAACGCCGGTGTGCATGGCAATTTTCATGCCGGCGCGTGTGATGGGGGTGAAGATTGACCTTCGATAGTCATATTCTCCCGGTGCCACCAGGACTTCATTCCACCAAGCCTGGTGAGCAGCGCTGTTGAAACCGGCTTCTGCCAAGATTTTGGCCTGTTCATATCCATCTGGCCAGCCGGCTGCAAAGATGAAGTCATGCGAGGTCTGCTGATATCGGACTTCAAGCTCAGGTAGCGCAGCACCGGAACAGTCCGTGACTTGAACTGTTACGTCCGTCTTGCGATATTTTTCGATGTTTTGCCGGGCAACCTGCAAAACGGCTTCTTCGCGGGCTCGCAGGACGCGGGTCAGGACCGTGTAGGAGGACGGGATACAGAGGCTGATGTTCCCTTTTGGACATTCCGTTTTGGCTTGTTCCAGAGCCTGCGAGGCTTCGTTATTCCACTGACCGATTTCTTCTGTAAAGGTATAGCCGCCGGCCTGATAGTTGGCCAGCCGTTCCTGGAAGAGGCGGTATTCAGTGCGTGCTGCCTCATAGAGAACGTTGATGGGTTTGACGTCACCGCGTGGGACGGTGTACCCTTGCCCGTCGTTGTCGAGGTGGATGAAGGTATCGCCCACTTCTGGGAGCGGCCAATGAACCCAGAATTCCACAGCCATGTCTGCTGGGATGAGCATCACTGGATGATTTTTATTGCTTCCCTCTTGCCAACCCCAGAAAAACGGTCCTTGATGATAAAGATACTGAAGGGTATGAGTGGATGGAGAAACTCCTAACGGCTGAACTCGAATTCTCCAATTGCTGTATTTATCTTGTAAAAAGACGTATTTTCCCTCGCGGGTATACGTTTGCAACCAGATTGCCCCGCCAGGATGGAGTGTGAGATTGACTTCAATCTGCTCGCTTGTTGGAATGACATATTTGTACTGGTCAAGGACGTTGGCGGCAAACCAGGCTCTCCCAATCTGCACGCGTCCCATTGGTTCAATTTGGAGGATGTAACCATCTCGCTTGGGTACTTGTACACGGTAAAAACCGGCTGCGGTGCTTTCTGTCCGGCTGATGAGGTTCCAATGATTGTCATAGATGTTGATGAAGGCATGAACAGGTTTCCCCTCTGTGTCGCTGAGAGTTCCGTAAATCGTGATTCGGGCTGTCTGGACCTCAGCAGAGGGGATATTAGACCAGAGAGGCAACGTGGCGAAGATCCAGAGGAGGAAAAATCGCAGGGTATTCATAGGTGCAACTTTCTGGATAAAGTTGTAGGACAACTCGTACGAGTTGTCCTACAAAAATCACTTGTGCAAGTTTTGAGCAGCGATGAAACTCAATCCTTTTTCGGTCAGCATTCGTGCTGTGGAGTTTGCGGCTTCTACCTTGAGCAGGAAGTTCTTCTGCAGGGCGTCCCAATCGCCGCTCTCGATGACCTCTTTCTTCTCGCGGAAGTAGTCGAGGATGTCGGAGGGGTGGTCGAGGGTCTGCTCCACTTCGGGCAGGCCGCCCTCGTGCTTGGCGCTGATGTTGGCGACGTGGTCGGCGATCTCCACCAGTTCGGCGCGCCGGTCGTAGGGTTGGATGACAATGCTCTTCCAGGTTTCGGTGATGTGATGCTCGAAGCGAATGACATGCTCGAAGCCGAGCGCCTTGCGGTATTCAGCGGTCAGTTCCATCGTCCGGTTGTTGATAGAGTTGGACCAATTGAAGCCGATGAGCGGGGTCGTGCCGTCGTCGCGGCTGAAGAGCTTCGCCATGGTCATAATCCACAAGGCGTGATAGGGGTTGTCCGAACCGAAGAAGACCGAAATCTTGAACTGGATGTCCACGCCGAGTTTGTAGAGCAGGAAGCCGAGCAGAATCGTCCCGGCGTTGAAGTTCAGCACATGCTGGACTCCGTAGTTGGTGTAGTAGTAGAGGAACTCGTCCAGCCACATCAAGGCGTGCTCGTTGGGCTGGCCGATGCCGCCGAAGTAGCCGGTGATGGTAGCTGGGCCGCCCAGGTGTGGGTTTGAGCCGTCGGTGCCTTTCGTGTCGAGCGTCTCGACAAACGACGCGCCCATGATGTCGAGGGCGGCGACAATGGCGGGCAGGTCTCCGTCGGCTTCGGATTCCTTCATCTTGCGGACGGCGATGAAACGTCCCGGCACGAGCGAACGCTCGGCGATGGCCTTCTCGCACATGGCGCGAATCCAGGGGAAGTATTGTAGGGCACTGACCTCGAGCGTGACGGCATATTCGTCCTTGAAGGTCATCGTATCTGCTTTTGGGCCGAGCACAGCGCGGCGATAATCTGCGATCGAGACAAACGCGCCGCGATCGCGCTGTTCGATGAGCCATTCTAAATCCTTGATGTACTCTGGTGCTCGTTCGCGTACTTTGGCGAAAAGTGCTTCTAGTTTGCGGTTCTCGCGATGTTTGCGGTTAATTTCTTCCGGTGTGCCGTATTTGGCAACGATGGCGAGGAATTCCTTCATCACAGTCGAGTTCGGGTCGGTGAAAACGGCATTGACAGCTGCCAGGCGGTCGGGGGGGATGGCGAGTTTTTGTTGCAGGTCGGTCATAGAGGGTCCTTTCGGTATTTGCATGTTCAGTTGCGGCAATTCACCGATTGCGCTTCTTGACAGAACAGTGTCCTTACGGGGGACCGAAGACGGATTCTATTCGAGCATTTTCTTGAGTTCCTCATACTCCTCATCTGGCATTCCAAACCAATTCTCCGCTTGAGGGAATTGTCGGTTGATCACTTCGTCACGATAGGCCTTTAGGCCATTGAGGATGACTTCTCCGGCGTTTCCGTAGACTTTGGCCATCTTGGGCTTGAATTTTGGGTAGAGGCCGAACATGTCGTGGTAGATGAGCAGCTGGCCATGGGCATGCGGACCGGAGCCAAGTGACATGATGATACAGTGTTCAGCGCGCTCGGTGATGATTTGACAGACACGGTCGGGGACCATTTCCAGCAAGATGCAGAAGGCGCCAGCTTTTTCGAGCGCTTTGGCATCGTCGATGATTTTCTTGGCCAGGGTTGCCGATTTTCCTTGGACGCGGAAGCCACCCAACATGCTGACTGATTGCGGCGTTAGGCCGAGGTGGCCGATGGCAGGGATGCCGGCGTCCACGATGGCCTTGATACGGTCGGCCATGGCGGCGCCTCCCTCGAGTTTGATGGCATCGCATCCTGCTTCTGCCATGAAGCGCCCTGCATTTCGTATAGCCAATTCAACGCTCGGCTGATAACTCATATAAGGCATATCGCCGACCAAGAAAGCCGTCGGCGCACCACGACGGACGGCCTGGGCATGGCGAATCATATCGTCCATCGTCACCGGCAGAGTAGTATCGTAACCGAGCATGGTCATTCCCAGGCTATCACCGACCAGAATCATCTCGATGCCGGCTTGTTCCTGCAGGTAGGCAGTGGGGTAATCATAGCAGGTCAGCCAAGTAATCGGCTCGCCTTTCTTGACTTTATCAAACAGATAGTTGATGGTGATTTTCTTGCGAGAGGAAGGGGTTTCAGGCATTGTTTCTCCTTTCGAAAATGGATATGGGTGGGTGCTGGCTACGCAGCTGTAGCTGTTCAGGTTTGATCCTTGTCAAACCGGAGTTCAAGTCTGGGACCTTCTTATGCTGCCGATGAGCTTTGGCCGTCTCAGCGCACAAATATCAGGGCAAGTGGAATGGCCTGAGAGATGATGAAGCCTTGGTTCAGGCATGAACTCACCTGAAAAAGTAGGGAGATCAGAGTCTCAAAGTTGTCACCCGCTGTGTGATTGCCTTATCTTTACTATAGCATAAAATTTGGTTTTCGTTACCCGATAGATGTCACGTGTGTTAGGAAAGAGCGTCATCTAGCGTTTTGCGGCTTGCATGATCGCCAAAATAGTTATATAATGCAATTGTTTTATTTTGCAACTATTTGGTGACGCATATGAATCAGGAATTAATTGATGCTTTTTGGGAGAGCATCCCACCGGTTTGGCGACAGACACGCACCAAGCTTCGTGCGATTGCTGCGGAACGTTTTGGATTGACTGTGGAACAGTTCCAGGCGCTACGGCGTATTCGCAAGGGGATGGACACCGTCAGTGCCCTGGCGGAGGAGGGGCGGTTGAGCCGTTCGCAGGCCAGCCGAGCGGTTGAAGCCCTCGTCCGTCGCGGGTTGGTCAACCGTTTGACAGATGAACGCGACAGGCGCCATCTTCGCCTTTCGCTGACGTCTCACGGTGAGGAAATTTTGACAGCTATCTTTGACGAGGCGGAAATCTGGCTGGCTGAACGTTTCAGCCGTCTCTCGGAGGCAGAGGCTACCTGCTTGCGTAAGTCACTTCTTCTTTTACGTCAGGTCTTTTCTGCCTAATTTCATCGCCCATCGGAACGATAACCGCTATGATCCACCTGCTCAAGCTCCGCGCTTATCTGAAACCGTATTTCTGGCAGCTCGTGCTCAACTTCCTTTTGCTTTTGGCGGCCACTATCCTGTCTTTGATTACACCGCGCATCCTTCAGGGTGTCATTGATATTGGTCTACAATCGCAACAGCGGGCTTTTTTGCTTCGCTCGGCGTTTGTCTTGTTGGGAATTGGATTGGTGACGGCGTTCCTGGCGTTTTCTCAACGCTATTTGACGGAGTGGATTGCCGCTCATATCGGCTATGACCTACGCAACGCAATGTATGACCGCATTCAGCGTCTCCCTTTCTCTTTTCATGACCACAGCACAACCGGTCAGTTGATTAACCGTTGTATTGAGGATGTGCGCGCTGTGCAGAACTTTGCAGGGGGCAATATCGTTGAAATTCTTCATTTGGTTCTGCTTTCAGTTGGTGTTGTTGGGATGCTGGTGACCAGCAATCCCGGTCTGGCCGCAATTGCACTCTTACCTCTTTTGCCCATGGTGCTTATTACGACTGACTTTGGCCAGCGGATCACCCGTTTGTTCTATGATGTGGATAGTGCTCTAGGCGATCTCTCGGCACATTTACAGGAAAATGTGGCGGGTGTGCAGGTGGTACGTGCTTTTGCGCGCGAATCAGATGAAATCAGGCGCTTTGATACGACTAACCGTATTTACTTCAATGCTCGCCTGAAGGTGATTGGCGAATGGTCCAAGGTCATGCCGACAACCAATCTTTTGATTGTTTTAGGGACGATTCTCGTCCTGATGGTTGGCGGTCCACAAGTAATGCAAGGACGGATGACGGTGGGCGAACTTGTGGCCTTTAACGCGTATCTATTAATGCTTTCTGCGCCGGTACAGCAATTAACCTGGTTGGTTAACGCCTTAGGTGAAGCAGAGGCCGGGGCGCAACGCGTGCTCGAAATTCTCGCCCGTGAGCCGGAGATTCAATCTCCGCCGGATGCTGTTCGTATCGAACCATTGCGCGGGCGCGTCGAGTTCCGAGGGGTTTCGCTACGTTATGCGGGGGAGCCACAAGAAGCCTTATCCGAGATTGATCTGACTGTTGAACCGAATCAAATTGTTGCCCTCATCGGGCAGACCGGTTCAGGTAAAAGTTCGTTGGTCAATCTCATCCCTCGTTTCTACGATGTCACCTCTGGCCAAGTGCTGATTGATGGCGTGGATGTACGCCGTTATGACCTAGATTCGCTTCGTCGTCAGATAGGGATTGTTCAACAAGCGCCGCTTCTCTTTTCTGATACCATCCGGGAGAATATTCGCTACGGTCGCCCTGAGGCAAGTGAAGAAGAAATCATCGCCGCAGCGAAAGCCGCCCAAGCGCATGACTTTATCATGAAATTTGAAAAAGGCTACGATACCTTGGTCGGAGAAAAAGGCGTGACGCTCTCTGGCGGTCAGAGGCAACGCGTGGCGATCGCTCGCGCCTTGTTAATGAACCCACGCATTCTTATCCTGGACGATGCCACCTCCAGCGTAGATACCGAAACCGAGCATCTCATTCAACAAGCGTTAGAACGCTTGATGGAAGGGCGCACGACGTTTATCATCGCTCATCGTCTTGCCAGCGTCCGACGTGCTGACTTGATTCTGGTCATGCAGGGGGGGCGGATTGTCGAGCGTGGGCAGCACAAGGAATTGTTGGCGCTCGGTGGACTCTATAAACAAATGTACGACTTACAGCTGAGTCAACAGAATGGCATCCTGGTCGAGAGCGAGGTTGACCGTGAGTGGTATCGTTCGCTTCCTGCGCGCGAAGCACTGCGGTCGCGACCGGTTACAGAGCGCTCACTTTCTTAGCCAGTAGTATCTTGAGAGGTTTTCCCACATGTCTATGAAAAAAACGCCGATTGTTCCTCCCGATTATGTTACTTCGTCTGAGGAGTTCTACGATAAGGCCGTCGATCGAGTCACAATGCGGCGACTGCTTGACCTGATTGATCCCTATCGTGCTCTGCTTTTATTAGCCGTGCTGATGATGATTGCCACCTCCGCTGCTGCAGCGGCTGGCCCGTATTTCGTCAAACTGGCAGTGGATGGTGGCATCGAGGCTGGCAATGCGGCTGTTTTACGCTATGCTATTCTGGCTTATCTCTTGACCGCTATTGTGCAGTGGGTCTTGATCTATCACCGAGTTAACTTGATGGCGCGTGTCGGGCATTCGATTATCTATGATCTACGCAAGAAAATTTTTGCGCATTTGCAACGTCTGTCGTTAGGGTTTTACAGCCGTTATTCGGTTGGGCGAGTGGTGACTCGGGCGATTAACGATGTCGAAACGCTCCGGGAATTCCTCACTTGGGCTGTGTTGGCGATCACGCGTGACCTCTTTACGCTCTTCTTTATTGTGGTCATTATGCTTCAGATGAACATGCGGTTGGCGCTGCTGACTTTCAGTGTTTTGCCGCTGATGGTTGCCGCCACTGTTGTCTTCCGGCGCGTTTCGCGGCGCTATTACCGCAAGGTGCGCGCAGCGGTTTCCTGGGTGAATTCAGTGTTAGCTGAAAATGTCAATGGTGTGCGTGTGGTTCAAGCCTTTGCCCGCCAACGATATAACTATGAACAGTTTCGTGATTATGTCAATCGCTACCATTTCGAGCAGTCGGTTGCGGCGGCGCGCGTCTCGTCTGTTTTTGGGCCAACAATTGATTTCCTCGGCTCTCTTGCGACA
>JANWWB010000264.1 GCA_025056515.1 Anaerolineales bacterium | reverse complement strand
GAGGTTTGGAACGAGAAGTCCAAAGCCTGGACAACCGTGGGCGCCGAGGAAGCAGCCTTTGCCTTTGCCTGGAATGAGAACGTTGAAATAGCCATCCCGCTTGTCAACCTGCAGCAGACCCTCGATACAGGCGATAGTCTGCTGCTGCGCCTGGTTACGCCGGAAAACGTCCTACCTACCGCTGCGCCCGGCCGCCTCCTGGTGCCAGACCTAGGGCGCATCACCTGGCTGTTCACGGCGACCGACCCGGTCAATGACGACTATGGCCCCGGCTCCTATCGCTATCCGACCGACAGCGTCTTCAAGGCCGGCGTCTTTGACTTGGTAGAATTCAAGGTTGGTCAGGACGAACAGAACTTGGTCTTCAGTTTCCGCACCCGCGGCCCGGTCGAAAATCCTTGGGGGTCGCCCAACGGTTTGGCGATTCAGCGCTTCGAGGTGTATATTGACGTAGACGGACCTGCAAGCGGTAATCGTTTGCTGCGCAATGCTCGCAATGCCGCGCTGACGCCGGATTCTGCTTGGGACTATGTGCTCTCTATTGCCGGTTGGGACTACGGTTTCTTTACCGCCGCCAACCCTGAAAAGCCCACTGGCTTAACGCTTGCCATCCTCCCCAACCCGGCCAAGAACACCGTGCTGGTCAAGATTCCGCTCTCTGCCATCCCTGGCGACCCACTGACCTGGAAATATGCCGTAGCGGTCTTCTCACACGATGGCTATGGCATTAACGGCATCCGCGATGTGACGCCGGACGGTGGCCAATGGGCAGTAGGCGGCGCACCGAACGACAAGAACCACACCCGCATCCTGGATTATCTCTGGCCCGAAGGTGCAACCCCTACCCAGGAAGAGATGCTCTCGACCTACACTCCCTCTCAAGCCGATCCAGCCTCCCTCGGCCCAGATGACTTTCCCCAGATCAAGCCCTATGTCCCTATCCCGTAAACTCAAATCGGTCCAGGGAATGTCCTGAGCGATACGGAGTGGCGCAAGAGAGTCTCTTGCGCCACACGTTTATCTCGTTCGGCAAATCTCCAATATTTCCGGTAGCAGAGCCGCGTTGCAAGCGAGCGCCTCGCCATGTCGGTGCCCTTCCTGCCCATCCCAACTGCCAAAATAGCCTCCCGCTTCGCGAAAGATGGGCGGGAAGGGGCCGCAATCCCAAACATTCATCACCGGATCAAGCATCACTTCAGCGCGGCCGGTGGCGACCAACAGATAGCCATAGGCATCGCTCCAGCCGCGCATGGCATAGACACGTGCATTCAATTCTTCAAAAACCGCTTGGCGGCCATACCGTCCCATGTTGCGGATGTTGGTATAGCAGACATACGCTTGCTCCAAGCGCGCCACATCCGAGACGCGCGCCCGGCGCCCATTCCACCAGCAACCAAGACCATCGGCCGCACAAAGCATCTCATCCAGCGCCGGGAAGTAAGCCGCACCAACACGGACAACGCCTTCAACCTCTAACCCAAGCAAGACCGCATAGAGCGGAACACCGCGCACAAAAGATTTGGTCCCATCAATCGGATCCAATATCCAGCGGAAAGGATCGCCTTCTCCGGCACTCTCGCCAAATTCCTCACCTACGATGGCATGGCCTGGAAAGCGCTGCGCAATTTGGCGGCGGATAAATTCTTCGGCAGCGCGGTCGGCAGCGGTGACAGGAGTGTCATCGGGTTTAAAATCGGGCCGCAAACCAGTCTGATAGTAGCCGAGGGTGATTCGGCCGGCGCTATAAACGGTTTGGACGATGAAATCCAAGTACGGTTGCCAATCCGTCATTACAGGTTGCTCCTACGCAAGGAAAGTCAGCAAGACAAGCCGACAAGAAAATTGCTTCCCAACTATTACGGAGGCCGAACCAATCATTCAACACACGTACTCGGCCAGCAATCTCTCCAAGAAGGCTTGCTCACCTGCCTCATCGGTAATCTCCCCATCCAACCAAGCATCGCGTAAGCGGCGCAGAATCTTTCGAAATTGAGGACCAGGCGTGAGACCGCGCGCCCGCAAGGTATCGCCGGTTGTTCGAGGGTGGACATACCGCCAGCGAACAAGGAATTGTTCCAGCGGAGGGCGTATCTCTGGCGATACTAATAACCAGACAGCAAAGACTGCCAGAGGAGGCACCTCCTCTAAACGAGCGACCACTTCGCTGGGCTTGGATGTGACCAAAGCAGGCGCATCCGCAAGCAAATCGTGTGCGGCCAACAGAGCAGTGCGCAAAGCCACCGCCAGACGTAAGCGAGAAGAGATGGCATGAATCTGGGACGGAGGCAGATCCGAGAGCCATAAAAGATAGGCAAGCGCCCGACGATATGGGACATCCCGCAAGCGCAGGACCACCCCCCACGCCGACGGAGGCGTTTGTTCAAGACCGGAATCCAGTCGCGCCCGCCGCGCCTCGTCCCAAGGTAGAGCAGGATGAATCGCCTTGAGTAGGCCGAGTTCGTCCAAGCGAGCCAGCATGGAGACCGCCGCCGGTTCATCGAGGATCAGATCCATCTCGTGACCAACGCGTTCCGGAGAAAGTTTTTCCAACAGTGAGCGCGCCTCATCCATCAGTTGAAGTGTACGAGCTTCAATGCGAAAGCCAAAACGTTGTTCAAAACGCACGGCACGCAGCATGCGGGTCGGATCATCGACAAAGGAGAGCGAGTGCAAGACGCGCACCAGGCCAGCGCGCAGGTCAGCTAGGCCGCCCCAGTAATCGAGCAATTCGCCATAATGACGTCCATCCAAGCGTAAAGCTAGAGTGTTGATGGTGAAATCGCGGCGATGCAAGTCAAGTTTGATAGAGCTACGCTCAACGGTCGGCAAAGCGGTTGGGCGTTCGTAGAACTCGGTGCGAGCAGTGATGAAATCTAGGAAGCTAGGTAAGGCCGCCGGCTGGTCAAGGCCAAGACGCGCAGCTTCAAAGCCGTCGCGCAAGAACCATTTGGCAGTTCCAAAACGGCTGTGACCGATGACCCGACCACCGTAGCGCTGGGCGAGGGATTTTGCAAGAGCAATCGCATCGCCTTCCACCACCAGGTCAAAATCGAGGCCAGGGCGATCGAGCAACAGGTCGCGCACAAACCCGCCAACAATATACAGGGCAGCGTTCTGGTGTGAAGCAGCTTCGATGACCGCGCGTAGCAAGGCTAAGCGTTCAGGCGGTAAAGCTTGTTCGAGCTTATCAGCCAAGTTGAGAGGACGAGCCGCAGATGGGCGAGGCGCTAGCGTCTTGAGCAAGTCGGTTCGGGTGACGATGCCGATGACATTTCCATCCTGGTCTACGACCGGGACTTGTCCCCAGCCGGTGTCGGTCATAACTGCTTGTAAGTGCTGAATCGAATCTTCGGGATGGACACTCACCTCGCCAGCTTCCATAAGACTGGCGGCCGTCAGGTTGAGTTTATGCGCCAGAGCGCGATCCACGGCACGGCGTGTGAGCAGACCTACGACACGTCCCTCCTGTACAACTGGAAAGCCCTCATAGCCATATTTCTGCATTAGGCGAGCGGCCTCCTGAACAGAGGTGCTGGGATGAAGCAAGCGCGGCTGTGCTGACATGATCTGCGCTACGGTAAGAGCAGGGCGGATGTAGCGCGGCAAAATTTGCAAAAGTTCGGTCTCCAGGGCAGCCAGCGTCTCCAGCCCTGGCGGGCGGTCGGTGGGACGAATCAGCGCAGCAGCTGCACGGTCGTGGCCTCCGCCGCCGAAATACGCGGCA
>JANWWB010000148.1 GCA_025056515.1 Anaerolineales bacterium | reverse complement strand
CCCTGGAGTTAACTGGCTTCACACCGCTTTTCAAAATCTTTGATAATCTCATCGATGCAGTTGGCTATTTCTAACCTCAGAATCTTGTCTCGGATATGGGGCCGTCTCTTCGAAGAAGCGAGGCGGCCTTGATGTTTTATGCGAACGTTGACGATTCCTGCACGCTTTGACCAGCTCGAGAGGGTGCGTCAATTTGTCGTTCAGGCAGCTTACGAGGCAGGCCTGAACGAGAAAGCTGTTGCTGCAGTTGAAATGGCCGTGGATGAGGCATGTTCGAATATCATTGAACATGCTTATCGAGGGATAGCTGGGGGGCAAATCGAATGCACTTGTGATATCAACGAGCGTTCTCTTACAGTGGTTTTACGTGATTATGGTCATCCTTTTGATATCGCGAATGTTCCTCCTCCAGACCTTACCAACGATTTGAAAAGACGAAGGGTCGGGGGGCTGGGGGTCTTCTTAATGCGTAAACTAATGGACGAAGTCAAATATCAAAATTTAGGTAAGGACGGAAATCTCTTGACGATGGTTAAGTATCTCCGGGAGGAAACATGAACATCGTCTCGGATTCACCTCAGTCTGCCTGGTCACGTATCATTGCTTTGGGAGAACAGTTGGTCGCTTTGCAAGACTTGCAGCAACAGCAAGCCTTGATTGTGGAAACCGCGCGCTCTTTGTTTCACGCACTTCCCTCACTCTGGTTAGATAACCGTTTATTTCGTCTGCCTCGCACGGACATACATTTCGCACAGCTTTCTCCTGAAGGACCCGATGCGTTGATGCAGCGAGCGCTTCAGGCTGAAAAGTCGCCGTATATTGTTACAGATGATTTGATCGTTTCTATTGCCTTGCGCACACAAAAGGCGACTGTGGGAGCCATCACTCTCAAACGTCCGAATGGACCTCCCTGGAGCCAGGAAGAGCTTGACCTGTTGAGCATGTTTGCTGCGCATACAGCTTTGGCGCTCTACTCGGCTCATCGTTTTATCGTAGAACAATGGCGACTGGAGCAATTAACGTTGGTGCGGACGGTCAGTGCCCAGCTGGTGAACATTCTCGACTTAAAATCGTTAGCGAGGCGAGTAAGTCGTCTGATTTTGGAGACTTTTCATTATTACTACGTGGCGATTTTTACTTTGGAGCCAGGAAGTGAGTACTTGTCCTTTCTCTCGAGCGCCAGCGCTCAGGAAAAGCGTGGCGTTAGGTCTGCTCGTTTGACACGCATTCGCCCGGGTGAAGGGCTAATTGGCACGGTTGCACTGACGGGCGAGGAAATTGTCTCCAATAATGTAGACCAAGAGCCTCGCTTTCGGTTTATTGAACGATTACCCGGTACAAGATCGGAAGTGGTTTTGCCGCTTAAAATCGAGTCGCATATTCTCGGTGTTCTGGATATTCAAAGTGACCAGGAAAATGCTTTTCATCCGAACGATTTGCTTGTTCTGCGGTCGCTTGCGGATACGATTGCTGTTGCCATCAACCACATCCGTTTATATGCTGATTTGAAACGTCGGGCGGAGCAACTGGATATTGTTGCAGCTGTCAGTGAGCAAATTGTGACCGTTCTCGACTTAGATGAGTTGCTCCAGAAGATCGCGGATATCATTCAAGAACGTCTGCGGGTTCCATATGTGCACTTGTTTACAGTGCACTTGAATCGCCGCAGGATTATCTATGAAGCCGGAAGCGGAGCGCGCAGCCATGCCTTCCGTGGCTATTCCATCAGTTTAGATCACTCACAGGGCTTGATTCCTTGGGTGGCACGTCATGGAGAAAGTGTCTTGGCAAATGATGTTCGGTTGGAACCCCGATACCGCCCTTCGCCATTTCCACCGGATGATACTCGTTCTGAACTGACTATCCCCTTGAAGTACAATCAGCAAGTGATTGGGGTTTTAGACTTACAAAGCAATCGCAAGAATGCTTTTGATGAAGATGACCGCTTTGTTTTGGAAGCATTGGCAGATACGATTGCGCTTTCGATTCGCAATGCAGAACTCTTTCGAACCGAGCGCTGGCGCCGCCAGGTGACCGATAGCCTGCGAGAAGTTGCAGGGCGGTTAGCTGCCATGACGACTGTCGATGATGTTCTGGATGCTATTCTGCGTGAGCTGGAGCGAAATCTCCCTTGCGATGTATCAGCTGTTTGGCTGTTGGATGGGGATGAACTTTACCCTGCTCATGTCCATGGCGCCGATCTTTTGGATATCCAGGCGGCCATCTTGAGATGGCCCGAATCTCTGCAGACTCTTTACGAAATTCTCAAGTCTCCTGTTCCTGTGATTCGCAAGCCGACCGACTCTTTCGGGCCGCTTGGTCTGGCTTTGGGATTCCCGGCGGACCACTCTTCGATTGGAGTAGCCTTACGGGTGGGTGAGCGCGCACTAGGGTTATTGGTCTTATCTCATCGCACTTTTGGGCGTTATGGACATGAAGCCCAGGCCCTAACTGCAACATTTGCCAGCTATGCCGCTGTAGCGATTGAGAACGCCCGCCTATACGATACTACTCAAGAGCAGGCTTATGCTTCGGCGGCCCTTTTACAGGCTGCTCAAACGGTCTCCTCTTCTTCAAGCCTTACTGAAATGATTGAGGCCATCGTGCGTATGACTCCTATTTTGGTCGGGGTCAGAGCATGTGCGCTCTACATGTGGCGTGAAGAGCATTTTGAGTTGGCTGCCCAATATGGTTTTTCAGACGAATTGCGCCAATCGTTCTTAAGACCTAAGTTTGCCCCAGGTGATTTTCCTCTCCTCGATGCTGCTTACCAGTCTTTGCGTCCGTCTTTGGGTCTTTTCGAGGCTTCTGAGGTGGGAGAGCGATTTGATCAGCTCATTGCCCAGAATGAACAAGAGGAATATTATCTGCTTCAGACGGCTAGCCAACTTCTGGTTGCGTTGCCAGTGTTTATCAAGCAGGATTTTTATGGGGTGTTGCTGGTAGAAGAAGGGGCAGAAGCCCGTCGCTTCCGTCAGAGACGGATTGAAATTCTGACCGGCATAGCACAAGAACTGGCTTTAGGAATTCAAAATGACCATCTCCAACAAGAAATGGTCCTGCGAGAGCGCCTGGAACACGAGGTACAGTTGGCCCGTCAGATCCAACGTACCTTTTTACCTCAAACTTTGCCGACCTTCCCAGGGTGGGAATTAGACGCAATTTGGTGCACTGCCCGCCAAGTTGGAGGAGATTTTTATGATGTTTTTGAATTGCCAAATCGCAAGTTGGGCTTATTTATTGCCGATGTAGCGGACAAGGGCATTCCAGCTGCCTTGTTCATGGCGCTCACCCGAACGTTGGTACGGGCAGCGGTGACGGATCATGCTTCGCCAGCCGTGGCTATGAGACGGGTGAATGAACTTCTCGTAGCCGATAATCGCCAAGAAATGTTTGTGACCGCCGTGTATGCGGTGCTTTGTCTTGAGAGTGGACGTGTGACGTTTGCCAATGCCGGGCATACTCCTCCAATGCTTGTGCGCGCTTTCTCAGGAGACATCGAACTCTTAGCAAGAACAGGCCCAGCGTTGGGCATCATCGAAGAGGCCGAGATTAACGAAAAGACGATCCAACTGGAGCCAAACGATTTGCTTTTTCTTTACACAGATGGCTTGACAGATACGCTTTCCGGGGAAGAGGAATTCTTTGGAGAAGAACGTTTACAAGCTGTCTTGCGTGCACATCGCTCTGATCCAGTGGCAAGCCTTCTCCTCATGCTCGAGAAAACTGTTGAGCAATTTAGAGCCGGGCGAGAGGCTTTTGACGACTTGACCATGCTGGCCGTGAAGCGACTGAAGTGAGCAAAAGGCCTCATGGTATAATACACGTGAACAGAATCAAAGGGACACAAGGAGTTTTTCGTCTTGGCTTTCAATCCGCTCAACTGGCTGCTGGGGCTTTTTTCTCTCGATATAGGGATTGACTTGGGAACGGCAAATACCCTTGTCCATGTGCGGGGAAAGGGGATTGTCATCAATGAGCCGTCGTGGGTAGCCATCGATAAACGCACCCGTCAGCCATTGGCTATTGGTTTACAGGCAAAAGAGATGGCCGGTCGAACTTCCGGATCGATTTCTGTGATTCGGCCGATTCGCGATGGGGTGATTGCTGACTTTGACATTACCGAAGCCATGCTTGAGTACTATATTGGCAAAGTACACGAACAGAGTGTGGTTCCTTTGCCTCGACCGCGCGTGGTTATCGGTATCCCTTGTGGCGTCACGGAGGTGGAAAAACGAGCGGTTTTCGATGCAGCAATTTCGGCCGGTGCTCGAGAAGCTTACTTGATTGAAGAACCAACAGCTGCAGCCC
>JANWWB010000112.1 GCA_025056515.1 Anaerolineales bacterium | reverse complement strand
TGCTTCCGCCAGCGATGACCTGCTTCTACGTCTGCCTGGAACAGTCAGCGTCGAGCTACACCTCGTCAGCACAAACCCAGATAATATCCAGGTCGACATCCCCGGTGTCGAACTTTCCGGCAAAACAAACGCGTATGACTTGACCATTGGTGCGCAAACAGACAACATCGCCAAGATGTATCTAAGTGCTGGCGACGACCTACTCGTCACAAGCCGCGCCGAAGCCTGGGATTCTGCAGCTGATTTTGGCATCGGAATGGCTGACAGTGGCAATTTGCAAATCCCCCCTATTCCTCTTTTGCCTGCAAATATCTCCGAGCGCATTCACCAACGCATCCGGTCGGCAGTAGAACGATCCCAAGAACGTGCCGAAGCTGCCTCACGCCGCGCAGCACTCAAGATTGAAGCCGCTATGCGCCGCGCTGAGGCGAAAGCGCGTACTGCCGAAGTGCGCACCCGTCGTGGTCAGGTTCAAATCCATATCGGACGACGTACTTGGGACTCTTCTCCACAGAGACCGGCCGAAAAGGACGAACCGGTCAGCGATGAAGAACGCTTGCAAATCTTAAGGATGCTCCAGCAAAAGAAAATCACAATTGAAGAAGCTGAAAAACTCTTGGCTGCTCTGGAAGGAAAATAATGAAATAATATTATGGAGGCACAAACCGAAGCAGATGGACATGGGAGGTTGAAATGACAGAAGAGGAACGCGAACAAATCTTGCGGATGATCGCCGAAGGCAAAATCACAGCAGAGGAAGGCTTGAAATTGATGAAGGCACTCGAAGAAGCCGAGACAACCAACGGTCGCCAGGTCAATGACGGCACAGCACAGCAATTCAAAGAATCATCCCCAGGCGGCGCCGAAGACGAATCCCCCAGGGATACTACTCCATCTCTCCCAGAACACAACCCGCCCATGGAACGCATCAAAACTACTGTGCGAGGTTTATGGCAGATTCCGTTGTGGATAGGCGTAGCGGTAATCCTGCTCAGCGCCTGGGGAATGTATGCCCTGTTGCAAGGACCAGGGATAAATTTTTGGTTCTACTGCCTGATTGCACCATTGCTGTTGGGCGTGTTGCTCATCGCCGCAGGGGTTGGTTCGCGTAAGGCACGCTGGATGTACGTGGACATTCATCAAAAACCAGGCGAGAAACCGAAACACATCACCTTTGGCTTTCCGCTGCCACTGAAATTGACTGCTTGGTTTCTACGCACCTTTGGCAACCGAATCGAAGGCTTAGGAGTAACCGACGCAGATGAGGTCATTCAAGTGCTAGCAAAAGGCTTTAGCGGCAATGAGCCACTTATCGTCAGCTTGGATGAGGGCAAAGACGGTGAACGTGTACAGATTTACATCGGCTGAACCAACAAACCGGAAAGGAGAGGCAAGATGGCAACGGTAGAAGAACGCATGAAAATCTTGAAAATGATTGAAGAAGGCAAATTGAGCGCTGAGGAAGGCGCAAAATTACTTGCCGCTTTGTCTAACCCAGCTCGTCCTAGTGGAACAAGCACCAGCACCGCAAAATGGTTGCGGGTGCGCGTCACAGACCTAAACACCGGACGTGCCAAAGCCACCGTGCAGATCCCATTTTCTTTGGTCGAAGCCGGTCTAAAAATCGGGGCACACTTCGCCCCTGAAATCGAGGGGGTGGATATGGGTCCCCTGATGGAAGCCCTGCGCGCCGGCGTGACCGGGAAAATCATTGATGTCACCGATGAAGAGGACGGCGAGCACGTCGAAATTTTCGTCGAATAACTCCAACCATTCCCCATGACTCTACGAGAAAGGTGCCCAGCCAACCAAGCCAAGGTTATCTTGCAAGGAAGCGAATAAACATGCCTACAAAGCAATCTCTGATGACCTCTACGTTGACGATTCTCTTGCTGAGCATGATATTGGCGAACATCGGCGGCAATATGTACGGCCAACTGCTGCCGCTCTACGTCCGAGAACTGGGTGCTGATCTGATCCAGGTGGGCATTTTCTTCACTCTGGCAATGGTTGCCCCACTCCTGTTCCAGATTCTGGGAGGGTGGCTCTCAGATTCAATTGGCCGAGTCCAGGCGATGGCTATCGGCAGTCTGGCCGGCTTAACCGGCTATTTAGTCTTTGTAGTCGCACCGTCCTGGAGCTGGTTACTATTGGCTATCATGGGCCTCTCGATGGCTTCCTCGTTCGTCGGGCCGAGTTTTCAGGCGCTGGTGGCCGAGCAATCCCGCGAAGAGACGCGCGGACGCGTCTTCAGCATCACCCAGGGCGTGTTCATGATTGTCGGTGTGGTCGGCGCGCCGCTGGGAGGCTTCCTGGCCGACCGGCTGGGTTTCCGCTGGATGTTCGCCGTCGCCGCGGCGCTCTACGCTTTGGCGACCGTTATCCGCGTTTTCATGGCGCGGCGCATCCGCCGGCAGGAGGAAGCCGCACAAAAGACGCCGCGCCCGGCACCCTCCTTTGCCAATCTCAAGACCAGCCTCAAGACGTTGATTGCCTTGATAATCGGCGGTGGAATCATCACCTGGATTTTTCTTTGCGACGGCGTCAGCGATGTGACCTTCAGCCTGGTGGGAAACCTGTTCCCCATCTACATGAATGACATCATCGGCATCAGCAAGACCGAATTGGGCGTGCTGAACGGGATGGCCTCGGTGGTGACGATGGCGCTCATCGTCGTCGGCGGCTGGATTTCGGACAAAGCCGGCGAGCGGGTCGGCATCGTGGCGGGCAATCTGCTCATCGCCGGCGCATTGTTCACCATGCTGAACGTCCGTTCCTTTGCCGGTCTCATCCCGGCCTGGATTTTGCTGGGCATGGGGCAGGCGCTGGCCGGACCGGCCTATAATGCGCTTATCTCGAAAGCTGTTCCCAACCATCTGCGCGGCACTGCTTTTGGCTTCTTCTCCACCAGCCTGGGCGTCATCTCCCTGCCCGCGCCCTACATCGGGACCTGGATGTGGCAGCACTTTGGGCCGCGCGTCCCCTTCTACGTGCCGCTCGTGACCATGCTGGCCATGCTGCCGGTCATCTGGTTCAAGTTCAAACTACCAAAGAGTGATAAAAACGCGCAGCCAGCTCTGCCCGACCATGACACTTTGGAAAAAGCACCAAAAGCCGTCTAGGCAATCGTTTGCATCTCAAAAGACTTCAAGATCACGACTGAGGTTCAGAATCATCTCAAACAGTAGTCTCTGTTCACCACGGAGATGCAGGGTCATAAGGTCTCTACCCTCCCAAGCGTTTACCCTAGCTCGTAGAGAGATGCAACATAAGCCTCGGCGCCAATCACTATGCTCGATGACAAACCACAGGCCGTGCTTGTTGAAATCTCG
>JANWWB010000054.1 GCA_025056515.1 Anaerolineales bacterium | reverse complement strand
GACCGAACTCCGCCTCCGAATTCGCGCCCACACCGGTTGCGCTACGACGGTTGGGTTTGGACCACGCTTCTTGCATTCGACTGGTCAATTGCATAAAGGTGGCCCAAACACTGGCCTCTTCCTGCAAATCACCGCTGACCCAGTCGAAGACGTCGAGATTCCTAATCAAGGGATGACCTTTGGCGTCTTGGAACGTGCTCAAGCGCTTGGTGACTATGAAGCGCTAGCGGCGCGCGGTCGGCGGATTTTGCGACTGCACTTGAAATCCAGGGATGCGCTACATAAGCTACTTGCGGCTTTATAGGGATTCCCAGCGTTAGAGGATGATCTGCCGCTTTTAATAGATAAGCCTCGTCTGAAAGTCACCAGGCGAGGCTTATTGTTTGAGCGAGAAAATTTTTGACCGAACCTATGTTGCTTCGTTGCAAACCATGGAAGATTGCGTCACTGTGAGCAAAGCACCTGCACTAAGTGAAGCGTGAGGGAAGCATTCTCCCAAAGTAGCGAGCGTTTGCATCGGCGGCTAAGCCGCTTTGCAAAGACACAAACAAACGAGATTCTTGCTTTCCTAACGGGCGTTTCTGGAATCAAACGGACATGAACCCAATCGATGAGCAAGGTAAGTGGGTTTGCAAAATCGTTAAGTAGTTTGACCGTTTTAAGATACCATTGCTTGTATATAATAAAGGCATTCTATACCCACATACGTGGTTTTGGATTCTAATTATGTCTTCCAGATTGCGCCTTCTTCTATCTTTTTGGGTTGTTTTTTGGTTGATTGTCCTGTCGGCTTGTAGTCTTCCGGGAGGCTTGCGGTTGGCTTGGCCTTTTTGGGCTACGGCTACCCCGACATGGACGCCTACCTTTACGTTCACGGTTACACCATCGCAAACCTTTACACCCTCGCCGACTTTTACGGCCTCGCCTACCGTAACGCCTTCGCCGACGGCTACCTTTACCGTTACACCCTCGCCGACGGCGACGTTTACGGCCACTTGGACAAATACGCCTCGTCCACGGCCGACCCGGCCTCCGGCTCCACCCGCGCCGCCGGGGTCAGGAGGGTATGCTGCCCAGGTCATTGCGTTGGTCAACAGTCAGCGAGCTGCTCACGGATTGCCACCGCTTTCGGTCAGTGGAGCGTTGATGGCCAGCGCTCAAGCGTGGAGCGAATACATGGCTGTTAATAATGTCGTCTATCATTCCGGACAAAACGTTGGCGAAAATATCGCTGCCGGCTATGCTTCTCCTGGCGATGTTGTGGCTGCTTGGATGGGCAGCGAAGGCCATCGAGCGAATATCCTCAGTCCTTACTACACCCAAGTAGGCGCAGGATATGCCTATTCGGCCAATTCCACCTATAAACATTACTGGACCTTGCAGTTTTTGCCCTAACGCAGAGGCCAGGTCTCTTATGCAGGAGACCTGGCCCTTGTTTTCTGTTTTGTGCACCGACTTTGTTTGCCAGAGACGCGGATAACTAAGGTGTCCTGTTATGTTTCATGCCGTTGATAGGGCTGTGGAGACAAGAGCAGGGGTGAGACACTTGGCGTTGACTGTCCTATGCGTCTCCGCAATGGTTACTTTCTGGAAATCCACCAGGCAGGCAGGATTTCGTTCACAACCATCGGAACAAGACCGGCGAGCGTTGCCAGACGTGACGGGACGCGATGGGGACGCGGAAGTGGCATCACCGAGCGGAAATCTACTTGGCGGCCATCGATCTCAAAGACGTGACGCTCTCGTCTCTTGATCACTGGGGTTGTTTCAAGGAATTGGCGCAAGCGCTGACGATCCTGTGAAGTAAGCCAGTGGGGCAAATCAGAGGTCGCCTTAAAACCGGTTATCCATCCCAGATCGCGCAACAAAGTTTTCTGTTCTTCGCTCATCCAACAGGTTTTCGAGCGAAAGTAGATCACGTCTGGATCGGTATGGACAACCGAGCTGAGCCATAGGCGATTCAAACTGGTGCGAATGGCATTTTGCGTGCTAGGGGCGTTGGGATTATTCAGCCAGACGCTCATCGGATGGTTCAGCCAGTAAGGTGTGACATCCGGTCCGACACGCATCCCATCGCATAGGCCAAGCGAGGGGATGACCGGCGCGCCGCAAGTGAGCAAGTAGGCATCTCCAGCAGCATGACGCATAGTTTCCAGGGCTTGCCGATAGGCCTGTTCGCGCGGCATCGGGCGTGCGTGTTTGCCCGGCAAAGCGCCGGCGTAGAGGAAGTCCAGTTTCAGATACTCATATCCCCAGCTGCGCACTTTGCGGATAAGCGCCTCGAGCCATTCCAGCACGGCAGGGTGGGTGACATCCAAGGCATAAGTCTTGCCGCTCCAATTTACCCCTGCAAAGACCGGCTGACCATCCTCGCCGCGCAGCAGCCAGTCCGGATGGTTACGATAGATTGAAGAATCAGGGGTGACGATAAGCGGGGAAAGCCATAATCCGGCTACTCGTCCATGGGAGCGGATTTTCTCGGCCAGCGCAGCCATCCCCGAGGGAAATTTTTCGTTCGCTTCCCAATCCCCTGTGCTTATTTGCCAACCGTCATCCAGTTGAAAGACATCGAAGGGCAAATCGTCTAGGCGTTTGAGAACGTCTAGGATGATTTGCTCGTTGATCAGGCGATAAAGGCTATACCAGGAGCACCAGACGCGCGGCGCTCGTTCGATACGACGACGTCCTAAGCGCTTGGCCAGATGCTCGGCATAGCGAGCAAAAACCTGCTCTTCCTCACCGGTGGCCAGGAACCAATCGCCGCTCCCTTCTTCGTAAAAGCCATGAAGTGTGTTCTCTTGTAGTTCAATTCTCCCCCCTAACCCGAGTGCTCCAAGCAATAAGACTTCACCAGAAGGCGACTCGACAGCAATCACCCAGGCGCTAACGTGCTTCTCCTTCAAAGCATAGAGCGGATCCTCATCTTTGGTGCGGAATTCCGGAGCACTTATCGGGACGGGCGACGTCTCTGGTGGTAACCAAGCCGCCAATGCCCAGGATTGCCAACCATGTCGGTAGAACAGTTGAGGCGAAAACGGCAGCGTTATCCTGACCGATGAGCTGCTGAGCAGGATTTCTTCTTCTGCACGATGGTTGGTTGTCTCGGCCTCTAAACCGATTCGGGAAAGGAGAGATGCGCTCATCGAAAACCCCTTTTGTTGGAAAAGGTATCGAACCTTTATGAAGTATACCAGAAGCAGAAACCACCTAGCATATCGCCTATAAAGTTTAAGATGTTTTCGGTTAGAATGGGCATAGAAGTCATGTCAATTTTCTGACATCTTGACCTGTATTTTTAGGGAAAAATGTCCTAAAATGGAACGCGTTGAATGCCACTCAGGCTTCACCTACGCCGAGCGTCCGAAAGCGCTCCTTTGGGAGGGGCGACGTCTGGAGGTCGAGGCAGTTCTAAACGATTGGCGTTCTCCCGGCAAGCGCGGGTTTCGGGTTCGCACGCAAGACGGCTTTCTGTTTGACGTGGTCTATGATGAAGTCCAAGATGAGTGGCAAATTCATCTTCTTTCGGGAGGCTCCATGCAGGGAATCGTGACTGTCAATCGGCTTTCGAAACGAGTCGCCGAGCTCAAACCTTCAGGGATTCGCAAATTTTTCGACATTGCCGCAACGATGAAAGATGTCATTTCATTGGGCATCGGTGAGCCTGATTTCACTACGCCGCGTCCGATTTTAGAGGCCGGCATTCGCTCTCTGCAAGCCGGCGAAACACATTACACTTCTAACGCCGGGAAGCTTGAGGTGCGTCAAGCGGTTGCCGACAATCTCAAGCGCTTGTATGGCGTTTCCTACGACCCGGTCAACGAAATTATTCTCACGGTCGGGGTCTCGGAGGCGCTTTATTTGGCTTTTACGGCGTTGCTCGACCCCGGGGATGAAGTTATCATCCCCACGCCATGTTTTGTCTCCTATCAAGCTGAGGTCATTTTGGCTGGGGGCGTTCCGGTGGAAATTCCAAGCCGCTTGGAAGATAATTTTCAGCTTGATCCCGACCGGATTCGAGCGGCCATTACTCCCCGCACAAAAGTCATTTTTGTCGGATACCCGAATAATCCCACCGGCGCAGTTGCCGAGCGGGATGTTTTGCTAGAAGTGGCAAAGATTGCTGAGGAGCATAATCTGCTCTTGGTCTCAGATGAAATCTATGATCGGTTGGTCTATGATTTTCAACACGTTTGCGTTCCTTCTCTGGGCGAGTCCATTAAGGAACGAACAGTGCTGTTAGGTGGTCTATCCAAATCATACGCTATGACCGGCTGGCGCATCGGTTATGCTTGTGGACCGGCGGATCTCATCAAGGGCATGAATCGCGTGCATCAGTACACGATTATGTGCGCGCCGACCACTGCACAAGATGCCGCCTTAGAAGCGCTCCGCAACGGCGAGCCGTATGTTCAGGAAATGGTCGCCGAATATGACCGCCGCCGAAGGTTGATCGTAAGCGGTTTGAATCGCTTGGGGTTGACCACCTTTGAGCCGCGTGGGGCTTTTTATGCTTTTCCGAAAATCACCGTCCGGGACATGGACGATGAGACTTTTGCTGAAAAGCTTCTCAGGGAAGAACGTGTTGCAGTGGTGCCGGGCAATGCTTTTGGTGCAGGAGGGGAAGGGTTCGTGCGTTGCTCTTATGCGACTTCATACGAGAAAATTGAGGAGGCATTGTATCGTATCGAGCGCTTTGTACAACGGTATGGGTAAACTTTGCTCATTTGTCCTTGCTTGCGCTGGAGTTTCTCGTCCTCGCATGGCGTTTGGAGGGCACTGGA
>JANWWB010000043.1 GCA_025056515.1 Anaerolineales bacterium | reverse complement strand
CGGCGTTTGGGCACTCCTACCCCAAGCCGAGGTCTGGCACATCGGCCTCTACCGAGACGAGCATACCCTCAAGCCGGTGGAATACTACAACAAACTACCGGTTGAGCCAACTGTTTCGGTCTGCCTGATCCTCGACCCAATGCTGGCCACAGGCGGCTCGGCGGTCGCCACAGTGGATATCCTTAAACGTTGGGGCGTGAAACGGATCAAATTTGTTGGTCTTATCGGAGCGCCAGAAGGCATCGCCATCTTGCAAAAAGCCCACCCGGATGTTCCCATCCATCTGGCAGCGGTAGACTCACATCTAAACGAGCGAGGTTATATCGTGCCCGGCCTAGGAGACGCCGGAGATAGACAATTCGGAACAGGATAAACACTCCTTTGCTTGGCAAAGGACTGCTCGGCATTGAGTTGAGCGCAAAAGCTTGTGTTTTTTCGCATCGAGACATGCGTCATCAAGGACGTTGTTTCCGGCCCACCTTTTCTCAAGTCACCGGTCTATTTGACGGTGTGTAACAATGCCATATTCGGTTGCGGGAAGTTACGCACCGGAAAACCGGAGACCAACACGACTTGCTGTCCTGGTTGGATCATCTCCTTTTCTTTCAGAGCCTGCTCAACGTGGCCTATCATCTCTTCGACCGTATCCGCCCAAGGAACATGATGAGGGGTTACACCCCAAGCCAATGCCAAACGACGATAGGTCTCATCTACCGGCGTGAAGGCTAGAATCGGCACACAAGGCCTGGCTTTCGAAAGTAGAATCGCCGTCCGACCGGTGCGGGTAAAGATGGCAATAGCCTCCACATCACGGTCATGGGCCAGTTCGCGCGCCGCTAAGCAAATGGCAATCGCATCGTCACGACCGGCCTGAATGATATTCTCGTGCCCCCAATCGTGAAAGTTAGCCTCTGCATGGCGGACAATCCGGTCCATCATGACGACAGCTTCAACCGGATAACGTCCGGCTGCGGTTTCCCCTGAGAGCATCACGGCATCTGTACCATCATAGACAGCATTGGCAACATCGGATGCTTCAGCGCGGGTAGGCAAGGGATTGTTGACCATCGACTCTAACATCTGCGTAGCCGTAATCACAATCTTACCCTTGCGATTCGCCTCTCGAATAATGCGTTTCTGAATGCCGGGGACTTCTTCGGGCGGCATCTCAACCCCCAAGTCGCCGCGCGCCACCATCACGCCATCGGCAACATTCAGAATCGACTCTAAATTGTCAATTGCCTCAGGCCGTTCCAACTTGGCAATCACAAGAGGTGCCTGCTCGCCTAAGCGCGTTTCAACAATCTGCTTGACCAAAGCAACATCTTCCGCCTGACGGACAAAAGAAACGGCAATCAAATCCACCCCGAGAGAAAGACCAAACTCTAAATCTTCGGCATCCTTATCTGTAAAAGCCGGTAGGTTGAGACGCACACCCGGTAAATTGATACCTTTGTGCGATGTCAACGTCCCGCCTGTTTCCACCTCAGCTGTCACCAAATTTTTCTGCACTTGGCGCACGCGCAAAGCCAAACGACCATCATCCATGAGAATGGGATCCCCGCTTCGGACGGAATAGAAAAGCTGAGGAAAATCCACCGGGATGGCCGTCCCTGTCGGTGCAGGGGTTGCCTCGGGATACAATCCTACCTGTTGCCCACTGACTAACTCAATTGGTCTTGCCAGCGTCCCGACGCGGATTTTCGGCCCCTGCAAATCCTGCAAAATAGCCAAAGGGCGATTCAGCCGCGCGGCAACCGAGCGAAGGCGCTGCGCCAACACCGCATGTGACTCGTGTGAGCCATGCGAAAAATTCAGCCGAGCAACGTTCACGCCGGCGCGCACGAAAGCCTCTAGGATGGCTTCCTCTTGGCTTGCCGGGCCAATAGTAGCGATAATTTTGACTTTTCTGTCCACCGAAGACACTTTTGTGCAGGGACACATATGCTGCTCTCCAAAACAGAACTCTCACAAGAGACATCTTGCTCAAGAACAACCAATCGCACGAATCGGCGGTTCGGATAGATTAGGTGCGGACAGTTTCGTTTGTTCACCACAGAGAGAAATTCAGTCTAAAGACAAAAGGGCGGCTCTTAGACCGCCCTTTTGCACTAAAGCCAATTCAGTTGTTTTGCTTGATAACGCAAGTGATCACGAAAATCTGGATGGGCAATATTGATAAGTGCCTGAGCGCGCTGACGAATGCTCTTGCCGTACAAGTCGGCGACGCCGAATTCGGTCACTACGTAGTGAACGTGATTGCGTGTGGTCACCACACCGGCGCCCTGTTTGAGCATGGGAACGATTTTGCTGACAACTGTGCCGTCTTTCATCGTCGCTGTTGAGGGCATGGCAATAATGGGCACCCCGCCATTCGAACGAGAGGCACCATAAATAAAATCCAATTGTCCGCCTACGCCGCTGTAGAACTTCGGGCCGATGCTATCTGAGCAAACCTGGCCGGTCAAGTCTACCTCAATCGCCGAGTTAATCGCTACCATACGGTCATTTTTGGCGATGACAAACGGATCATTGACATACTCCTGACGATGGAACTCGCACAGGGGATTATCATCGACCCACCGGTACAATTGCTGCGTTCCAAGGATAAAACCGGCAATGATCTTACCCGGATGTAGAGTCTTGCGTGAGTTGTTAATAACGCCCTTCTCCACCAGGCGGACAACGCCATCTGAGAACATTTCGCTGTGAATCCCTAGGTCGTGCTTATGATCCAAGAAATTGAGGACGGCGTCCGGGATGGCCCCAATGCCCATTTGCATCGTTGCACCATCAGGAATCAGGTCAGCGATGTATCCGGCAATTTTCTGACTAATCTGGTCATCCCCTTCACTCCCCATAGGCAACTCAGCGATCGGATAGTTGACCGGTACAATGTGCGTGAGACGACTGACATGGATAAAAGAATCGCCTAAGGTGCGCGGCATCTGCTCATTGACCTCGGCGATGATAATTTTCGCCGACTCGGCAGGCGATTTTGTCAGGCCCACTTCAACGCCCAATGAGCAGAAGCCATGTTCATCTGGTGGCGAGACATGAATCATCGCCACATCCACCGGCAGGATTTTGTTCTTGAAGAGTAAGGTAAATTCCGAAAGCAGGACGGGCGTAAAATCGGCTCGCCCCTCCCAAACAGCCTGACGGACATTGGCGCTGATGAAAAGTGAATTGACCCGCAGGTGGCCCTCCATTTCAGGCTTGACATAATCAGCCGGACCGACCGATAGCGCCTGACAAATTTCGACATTTTCAATCTCAGGAGCATATTCCACCAGCGCAGCCAACAATTTCTGCGGCACTGAGACATTCCCGGTCATGAAGACGCGGTTATTTGACTTAATCGCCCGAACTGCCTCTTCAGCGGTACAAACTCTAGATTGATAAATGCTATTCCAATCCATCTTCTCACTCCTTATTTTGATAAGCGCGACAGATTGCGGAGTTCGCCACGATATGTTGTCACGCCAGTAGCCAAGGCGGGATTTGCCTCAATGGCCTTATCTACACCCAAATTAGCCAGTTGGAGAATGTAATCCATAGCCGCATTGACAAAGCCATACGTGGCCGTACGTGCTACCACACCGGGCATATTCGGCACGCAATAGTGAATTATGTTTTCTTCAATGAAAGTAGGTTGGTCGTGCGTAGTGGGACGCGAAGTCTCCACACAACCACCCTGGTCAATACTGATGTCAAGAATGACCGAGCGAGGCTTCATCCTGCGAACCAGTTGGCGAGAGACCAACTGCGGAGCGCGCGCGCCCGGCACCAACACAGCCCCAACCAGCACATCAGCATAGAGGCAAACGCGTTCGATATTCCGTTCAGTAGCAGGCATCGTCACAATCGAAGGAGCGCACTGGGAAATGCGCGTTAAAGCCTCAACGCTTTTATCCAAAACCGTGACATGCGCCCCCAAGCCGACAAAGGCACGAGCGGCGAACGATCCGACAACGCCTGCACCTAGGATAACCACCTCGGCCGGAGGCACGCCAGGAATCCCCCCCAAGAGGACTCCGTTCCCACCATAATTGTTCTGAAGCAGACGAGCGGCCACCTGCGCCGCCATGGCGCCGCCGATTTGACTGAACGGACGCAGCAAAGGCAAACTGCCATCCGGCAAAGAGACTTGCTCGTAGGCAATGGTTGTGATTTTCTTTTCCAACAAAAGGTCAATTTTGCTCCGACGCGCGGAAGCCAGGTGGAGCAATCCGGCCAAGGTGCACCCGGGTTTGAGCAAGTCGAGTTCCTCATCCAAAGGACGCGCCACCTTGAGCACCAAATCTGCACGACCATAGAGTTCCTCTGCCGAATAAACAATGCGCGCTCCGGCACGTTCATACTCTTGATCCGCAAATCCTGCTCCTATGCCGGCATCATGCTCGACAAAGACGGTGTGGCCATTCTGGCATAATAGTTCCACACCAGCCGGCGAAAGGCCGACCCGATACTCGAACGGCCTTCGTTCTTTTGGGATTCCAATATTCATAGATTGCCTCCGGATCAAAATAGGCTTTGATTGCACAGGAAAAAGTGACACGATTAAGGCATTTGTAAAACTTCCTGTATTTTAGGCAAAGCCCAGTCAATGATTTCCTTCTCAATCACAAGCGGGGGTGCCAAGCGGATGACATGTTGATGTGTTTCCTTGGCCAAAATCCCGCGCTCCTGCAATGCCTCACAGAACCGTCTTGCCCCTCCCGCCTCAGGTTTAAGCTCAACACCGATCAGCAACCCACGCCCGCGCACCTCTTTGACATGACGACTGGGAATTTCGCTCAGCCGCTCCAAGAAATACCCACCCAGTTCTGCTGCCCTCTGGATGAGGTTTTCCTCCACCAAAACACGCAACGCTGCCCGCCCGACCGCCGCAGCTAGAGGATTGCCACCAAAGGTGGAGCCATGTTCACCCGGAGTAAACAAGCCGAGAAGCGGGCGATCTGCTAAAACCGCCGATATCGGATAAAACCCACCCGAAAGGGCCTTGCCGACAATCGTCACATCCGGGCGCACGTCCTCGTGTTGCGCAGCAAAGAGTTTCCCAGTCCGTCCTAGTCCGGTCTGGATTTCGTCCGCCATAAAGAGGACATGCTCACGCCGACAGATCTCAGCCACTTTGCGCAAATACCCCTGCGGCGGAACAATCACGCCGCCCTCACCTTGGATCGGCTCGAGCAAAACGGCCGCCGTATTCGGCGTAATGGCCCTCGCAACAGCATCGGCATCACCATACGGGACGGTCACAAAACCGGGCGTAAACGGGCCAAAATCGTTTCGATAGAGCGGTTCGGTCGAAAGAGAAATCGCGCTAATCGTACGTCCATGAAAATTCCCGGCGGCGACAATAATCTCTGCCTGATAACGCGGGACACCCTTAACCCGATAAGCCCACTTACGAGCCAGCTTAAGGGCCGTTTCGACCGCCTCCGCACCGGAATTCATCGGCAAAGACATCTCATAGCCGGTCAATTCCGAGAGTTCTTTATAAAAGAGAGGCAATTGGTCATTGCGAAAAGCGCGGCTGGTCAGTGTCACTTTGCTCGCTTGTTCGATAAGCGCCGCAAGGATTTTGGGGTGTACATGCCCCTGATTGACCGCCGAATATGCTGATAAACAATCTAAGTAGCGCCGGCCCTCCACATCATAGACCCAAACCCCTTCTGCGCGCGAGATCACTACATCCAGAGGATGATAGTTATGAGCGCCATAACGTTCTTCAAGTTGAATATAGTCCTGCGTGTTCATAGTCACCTTATGGAATAGTCAGCCTCGAACGCCACGCAGTTGAGAGGCTCATTGGAGTTTGATGCACTCGCAAAGAGGGAGAATTTAGCATCTATCAAGGGTAAGTTCAGAATGTCCAACCATCAAGCCACACCGAATAAGCGCGCCAAAATCGCCTTCTGGGCATGGAGACGGTTATGCGCTTGTTGGAAGATAACCGAGTGCGGTCCATCGGCTACTTCATCGGTCAATTCTTGGTTACGATGCGCCGGCAAACAGTGCATGACAATTACATCTTTATCAGCTTCTGAAACCAATTGAGCGTTGACTTGGTAAGGCGGGAAGACCGCTTCGCGCTTGGCCGTCTCGTCTTCCTGCCCCATGCTGACCCAAGTATCGGTATAGATAACATGAGCGCCGCGAACCGCTTCATGCGGGTCACGCAGGAAGGCCAGTTTTGAGCCAGTCTGCGCCGCTACCTGTCGCGCCTGTTCAATCGCCGCCGCCGGCATGTCGTACCCTTCGGGATTAGCAATGGTAAAATTCCAACCCAATTTAACCGAAATCTGCATCAGCGAAACGGCAACATTATTCCCATCGCCGACAAAGACCACATTCAGACCTTTGGTTTTACCAAACCTCTCCTGAATCGTCAGCGCATCAGCCATCGCCTGGCAAGGATGACTGTAATCGCTCAAGCCATTGATGACCGGCACTGACGACCAACGTGCCAGTTCGAGCACATGTTCATGCGCAAAGACGCGCGCCATAATTGCCTGGACGTAGCCGGAAAGGACCCGAGCAACATCCGAAATCGCCTCGCGTTTCCCCAGGCCGATTTCGTTTGGGGAAAGATACAAAGCATCGCCGCCCATGTGCCGCATGGCCATATCGAACGAGACGCGCGTCCGCAAGCTGGGCTTTTGGAAAATCATCGCCAGCACCTTCCCCTTAAACAGCGGAGGATTACCACCGGCAAAATACTCTTGCTTCAGCCGAACGGCTAAATCGAGCAAATCTTGCAATTCTTCAGACGAATGGTCAGAAATATCGAGAAAATGTCGCATAACAAAGACTCCTCTCTTTGGTATCAGCTCAAGTATCAATCGGGTTTGGATTTCCGTCAAGTGCAAACTGTTTGTCAGTTTGACGAAAAACATCACAAATCGAATGAGTTTTGGGGCCTTCTTACCAGAGAACCACTTGTGGATTAATCTCTTCAGGACTAAAATCGTCCAGACAACCTTTCTCCAGGAGACTCTATGAACCCCAATCACGAGCTGTTTTCCTCTCAACTTGCCCTGACGTTTGACGATGTCTTGGTCGTTCCGGCCTATAGCGAAATTTTACCAGCCGAAACAGACGTCTCGACGCGCCTGACCGCCAAGATTCGGCTGAATATCCCCATCCTCTCGGCTGCGATGGACACCGTAACCGAAGCACGCTTGGCCATTGCTCTTGCACGTGAGGGCGGTTTGGGCGTTATCCATCGGAATATGCCGCCTCAGACGCAAGCAAGTGAAGTAGAAAAGGTGAAGCGCTCACAGTCAGGTATGATTACCGACCCAATCACGCTCCCCCCTCACGCCAGTTTGCGGCAGGCCGAGCGCATTATGTCCACCTACAAAATCAGCGGCGTCCCGATTGTGGACGAAAACAAAAAACTGCTAGGGATTTTGACCAACCGAGACATCCGCTTTATGGAACCAGAAGATTATGACCGACCGGTTGGCGAGTTAATGACGCCTCAACCGCTAGTCACTGCCCCGGTCGGAATCTCACGCGCCGAGGCCAAAGCACTGCTCCAAAAACACCGTATTGAGAAATTGCCGTTAGTGGACGACCAAGGTCGTTTGCAAGGTTTGATAACTGTCAAAGATATCCAAAAAGAACGGGAATATCCACAAGCGGCGCGCGACCCGCAAGGGCGTTTGCTTTGTGGCGCAGCAGTTGGTGTTGGTGCAAACCTTGAAGAACGCACCGGACTTTTGGTCGAGGCCGGTGTAGATCTCCTCGTCATTGACACAGCCCATGGTCACTCGCGTGGCGTCTTGAACGCTATCCAACGCATCAAAAAGAATTGGCCGAAGCTACCCCTCATCGCCGGGAATGTGGTAACCGCAGAAGGGACAAAGGCTCTGATTGAAGCCGGAGCAGATGCCATAAAAGTTGGCGTAGGTGCCGGTTCAATTTGCACCACGCGGGTTGTCGCCGGAGCGGGCATGCCGCAATTGAGCGCCATTTACCTCTGTGCTCAAGCAGCGCGCCCGTATGGCATTCCCATCATCGCTGACGGCGGTATCAAGTTCAGCGGTGACATCGTCAAAGCGATTGTCGCCGGCGCTGATACCGTCATGCTCGGTAGCCTGTTGGCCGGTTTAGAAGAAGCGCCTGGCGAAGTGATTCTCTACGAAGGCCGCCGATTTAAAGAATATCGTGGCATGGGCTCATTAGGCGCTATGCAAGGCCAGGGAAGAGACCGGTATGCTTCAGCCCAAGCCGGAGCAATGAAACTGGTTCCAGAGGGAATCGAGGGTCGTGTCCCCTATAAAGGGACGCTGCATGACTTTATCTACCAATTGGTCGGTGGACTACGTGCCGGGATGGGCTACGCTGGGGCAAGAACGTTGAACGACTTGCAAACGCAGGCCCGTCTGGTTCGAATCACCAACGCCGGTCTGATTGAGAGCCATCCACACGATGTAATTATCACGAAAGAAGCACCGAACTATCAGCTGAACCAAGACTTATGAACGATAGCAAGAAAAAGCTTCCGAGGCCGATCAAAGCGCTTCCCTTCGTGATGACCCTCCTCTTCTTGACGCTGTGGAACTTGGGATTTACACTCTTCGCACAATCTGCCGTCGCAGAGAGTTTACGTTGTTTGCTCTTTTTCGGCGGCTTGGGTATTTCTGTTTTTTTGGGAATCTGGCTTGGTCAATTTTTACAGCGCTTGCTTAGCGACAAGTAAGGATTTCTAATTTTTCCTAGAAGCTATATCTCAAAGCACCAGAACGACCCCCGCTTTTGTCAAGAAAAAGAGCGCTTCCACACGCCTTGTGCGAGAAAAAGCCTTCTGGGCAGATTCTCACAGCTCCCTATCCGACAGCGCGGTCGGTAATTTCTAGCGCTTTGTCCAGCACTTCCATGCCTTCTTGCAATTGAGACTCTGTGATGATGAGCGGCGGAATGATGAGAACAGTATGCCAATGGGTATAGAGAAACAAGCCGTTCTCGAGACAGTATCGGCGCAGGGCAGTCATCTCCGGGCTTGTGCCGTTCCAAGGCGCCATCGGCTCTTTGGTCTGTCTATTGCGAACCAGTTCGATAACGCCAAAGAGGCCGATGCTACGCACCTCGCCCACAGAGGGATGTGCTTCACCCAGGTCTTTCAGCATCCGGTTAAGGATAGGTCCCATCTCGGCGGCGTGTTCGATGATTTTCTCGTCGCGCATGACTTGGATGTTCGCAACGGCAGCGGCTAACGAGACAGGATGAGCAGTATACGTTAGGCCGCCTTCATAGACGCGTTCATCGAACGCAGCCGCAATTTCCGGACGCATGGCTACTGCTCCAAGAGGCGCATAGGCCGATGTTAAGCCTTTGGCCATGGTGATGATGTCAGGGACAACATTCCAATGGTCTACAGCAAACCATTTTCCGGTGCGCCCAAAACCAGACATCACTTCATCGGCTATCATGACAATCCGATACTTATCGCACAGAGCGCGCACGCCTTGCAGATAGCCGTCTGGTGGGATGATGATTCCGTTTGTTCCGGTCACCGATTCCAGCAAAATTGCCGCAATCGTCTCGGGGCCTTCGTACTGAATGATTTCTTCCAGATGATTGAGATAGTCTTGGCAAAACTCTGCATCTGAAATATCGGGATTGGTGCGATGGAAGGTAGAGCGGTAACGGTAGGGGTCGAGGAAATGAACCACGCCGGGCATCAGTCCAGGCTCCCAGGCTGTGCGGCGCGGATCGCCGGTCAGGGCCATCGCCCCGGCGGTCGCTCCGTGATAGGAACGATAGCGGGTCAGGATTTTAAACTTCCCGGTATAACCACGCGCAAGTTTAATAGCGTTCTCGTTGGCATCTGCTCCACCGAGGGTGAAGAGCACCTTGCTCAACCGTCCCTGAGGCGTGACATCGGCGACAGCTTTGCTCGCTAGAGCGCGAATTTTGGTCGCCATACCCGGAGCCGCATAGGCCAAAGAAGCCACTTGCTCCTGAATGGCGCGAATAACGGTTGGATTGCCATGACCGATATTGACACACATGGTCATCGAGTTGAAGTCAAGATAACGCTTCCCCTCGACATCCCAAAAGTAGACTCCTTCGGCGCGTGCAACCGGTATCGGGATCACTCTTGCCTGAGCCGACCACGTCCAAAACACATGTTGTTTGGAAAGAGAGAGAATTTGGTCATCAGGAAGATCAAACATAAAACCCTCAATTGTTGTTCTCAAAATTCCTCCCTGGCCAATTTTCTAAAAGGCGATCGCGCACTTTGAGAATCTCGCTGTGCACATAGCCTACTTCGCCTGTAAGTTATCCATCGCCTGGTCAAGGCACACGTCTCGTCTTCTACAGCGTTTACACAAACGTCACCCAATCCACAAAATCCTCCAATTCACAGACCATAGTGCGCTCCCGACCGAATTATAATCCCAAATACCCCAGCCTGAGGAGGAAAGATGTCCCGCCTGAGGCCCTGGTTGTTTTCCCTGCTCTTCTGCTTTCTCGCCGCCTGCGCGCCGCAGACCGCCGCCTGCGCAACGCCAACCCCTCCCCCCACTCCCCGCCTGTCCCCCAGCGCCACGCCGCCCCGCGGCCGCAGCCCCTATGCTACCCCGCTCCCACACCCTCCCGACTTCACCCTGGCCTTCC
>JANWWB010000013.1 GCA_025056515.1 Anaerolineales bacterium | reverse complement strand
TTGCGAGTCAAACTGGATGAGGCCACCGAACGTTGGGGTGTGAAGGTCAACAATGTGGAGATTCGCGAGATTATCCCACCGCGCGAAGTTCAAGATGCGATGACGCGGCAGATGTCTGCTGAGCGCTTGCGCCGCGCTGTGGTGACCGAATCGACCGGTACGCGCGAAGCGGCTATCAACGTAGCCGAAGGTGAAAAGCAAGCAGCCATCCTCAAGGCAGAGGGCCAGAAACAGGCTGCCATCCTTCAAGCTGAAGGTGAGCGCCAGGCGCAAATTTTGCGCGCTGAAGGCTTTGCGGTTGCCCTGGAGAAGATTTTTGCTGCTGCCAAGGCGGTTGACCAGAAGACCATGACGCTACAATACTTCGAAACTCTCAAAGCGCTCGGCTCCGGAGCAGCCACCAAGTTCATCTTCCCCATGGAATTCACCAGCTTGTTGGAGAATTTCGTCAAAGCCAGCGAGAAGTAAGCTCATCTAACCGGAACGAAAGTGATCGGACCAGTCGGTTGCAAAGCAGTTGAGATCCTGTTACGGCTATGCCTCGGCGGCCGGCTATCTGGTGAACTGAGGTGACTCTGGACGATCACTCTTGGCTGGAAAACGTACTAAAATAGAGGCCTCTCGGATAAGGTGAGAGGCCTCTTGCTTATTGTCGATTGCCCATTTTTTCTCAGGCTTTTCTTCCGGGTTTATGGATATCCTTCCTGCTCGCTTATTGGACCTGCCGGATTTGTATCGAATCGAGCGTATATGTTTTGCACAGGATGCCTGGCCGCTCTTGGACCTGGTAGCCGTTCTTGTCCATCCGAATGTGGTGCGTCTGAAGGCTGTGATGGATGGCCGTATGGTCGGTTTCATCGCCGGCGATCTGCGCCATGGCGAAGAGATCGGTTGGATTGCTACTTTGGGCGTTCTCCCCGCTTATCGACGGCGGGGTATTGGCCGGACACTCTTACGTGCTTGTGAAGCCCAGATGAAGACAGCCCACTTCCGTCTGTGTGTCCGCACGGATAATCTTGAGGCCATCAACTTATATCAGCAGGAAGGCTATCAACGCATTGATCTTTGGCGTGGTTACTATCGGGATGGTGGTGATGCGTTGGTTATGGAAAAACCTAATCCTTCGAGGAGAAGGGCAAGCTTAGCTGAGTAAGCGTGCTCTCCTCTGTCTTGATGGTATCGGGCACACGTGAATGGTTGTTGGGTGAGTGCTATTCGCAAGGAAGATCTGCTTGTGAAACGGACAAACGGCTATAATTCATCCTATGTCTGATATCCTGCCGCCGCCTGTTTGGATTGACCGACCAGAAGAGCTAGAGCGATTTCTCCCTCTCTGGCTTTCTCAGCCGCGGCTGGCGGTGGATACCGAATCGAATTCGCTTTACGCGTATCGCGAGCGGGTTTGCCTTATCCAGCTTTCTACCTTCGAAACTGATTATTTGCTCGACCCTTTTGCCCTTTCGAACTTGTCTTCTTTGGCTTCGCTCTTTGCTCATCCGGAGATTGAAAAAGTTTTTCATGCCGTCGAGTACGATCTCATCGGTCTACGCCGCGATTTTGGCTTTGAGATTGTCAATCTCTTTGATACGATGCAAAGCGCCCGCATCTTAGGATACGAAAAAGTTGGCCTGGAGGCTTTGCTCAAACTCAAATACGGTGTAAATCTGAACAAACGTTATCAGAAAGCTAATTGGGGCATGCGACCTCTGACCGCAGCTATGTTGAATTATGCTCGTCTGGACACTCGTTACCTTTTACGTCTTCGGGACGATTTGAAGAGCGAGTTAGAACAAAGGGGCTTGTGGATGTTAGCACAAGAGGAATTTATTCGCCTGGCTAGGGGGAATGGAGTCAGAGAAGAATCGCTCGCCGGGCGACGTCTTGCCCGTATCCAATCGTTGACCCCTGTACAGCGAGGGGTGTTACACGCTCTCTGGGAGTGGCGTGAACGAACCGCTGAACGGCTGGATTGGCCGGTCTTTCGGGTTCTGCCGGACCGAGAGTTGCTCCGCTTGGCGCGTCGGATGCCGTCGACTCTGGATGCGTTGCAGATGGCGCTGCACGCTCCTCTATTCGACCGGTATGGAAAAGAGTTATTGGCTGCAATTCAAAAAGGCATAGAACATCCCATTCCATCTCCTCATCGTCTTCCCTCTGCTTCGGCAGAAGTTATCCGGCGTTCCTATGCCCTAAGTGAATGGCGTCGGCAATGTGCCCGTCGGTTGGGCTTGGAATCAGATATCGTTCTACCTAAGGCCTGGCTGCAGGCGATTGCCGAACGGGCTCCAACGACCTTAGAGGAACTGGCTCCTCTCTTGCCAGATTCGCCTTGGCGATTAGAAAAATTTGGTCAAGAAATTCTCTCTGTGCTTCAGAAGAATTTATGAAGATAACCTTTTACGGAGCTGCACAAACCGTCACCGGTTCGCAATATTTGCTTGAGGCGAATGGTGCGCGTCTCTTGTTGGAGTGCGGTCTCTTTCAGGGGCGGCGTGCTGAGTCCTATGAACGCAACCGGACATTTCACTATGATCCGCGCACACTTCAGGCCGTTTTGCTCTCGCATGCCCATATTGATCACAGTGGGAATTTACCCAACCTGTATAAGCAGGGTTGTCGCGCTCCTATCTTTGCTACCCCGGCTACAGTGCACTTGACCGACATTATGTTGCGCGATTCGGGACACATCCAGCAGGCTGATATCGAGTATCTCAATAAACGCCGTTTGAAACATGGCGAACCGCCCTTGGAACCGCTTTATACCCAGGAGGATGCGGCGCAAGTGAGCGAGTTTCTTACGCCCATCCCTTACAACCAACCGTTTGAAGTGCTTCCGGGAGTCACAGTAGAATTCCTCGAGGCTGGACATATCTTGGGGTCAGCGGCGCTCCGCATCCAAGTTCGCGAGGGCCATCGGACCATTCGGCTATGGTTTTCGGGTGATATTGGTCGTCCCGATTTGCCAATTGTGCGCGATCCGGTTTTCCCTTACGAAGTGGATTACTTGATTATGGAGTGCACTTATGGTGATAAGCGCCATGCTGATCCAGAAGATGCCCGTCGCGAGTTTATCGAAACCGTTCGCCGCACGGTAGAGCGGGGCGGCAAAGTCATTATTCCGGCGTTTGCCGTTGGTCGGACGCAGGATTTGGTGTACACCCTCAATCGGGCGGTCAGTGAGGGAATTTTGCCTATCATTCCGGTCTTTGTTGATAGTCCGCTTGCAGTACAAGCTTCGCAAATTTTTCTCGCCCATCCCGAATGCTATGACGAAGAGACATTGACCTTTATCCGCGAAAATCGGCATCCGGCGCTTCATTTTTCAGGCTTGCGCTACATTAGCTCTGTGGAAGAATCCAAAGCGCTCAACGAGCTTAAGGAGCCGGCGGTGATTATTTCAGCCTCCGGCATGGCCGAGACTGGGCGTATCTTGCACCATCTTAAGAACAACATTGAGGACCCTCGCAATACGATTTTGATTGTCTCCTGGCAAGCGCCAAATACCTTGGGACGGAGGCTGGCTGAGCGTGAGACTGAAGTCCGCATTTTTGGCGAAACTTATGTGCGCCGAGCGGAAGTCGTCACCATCGGTGGTATGTCGGCTCATGCCGGGCAAGATGTGTTGGTGCAATATGCGCGGGCTTGCCACCGCAGCCTGAAAAACATCTTTCTCGTCCACGGCGAGCCGCATGCTGCGATGGCCTTGCAGGGATTGCTGCAAGAAGCAAAAGTGATTTTCCCGACTTTTTTGAGTGAGTTTGATATATAACAAGTTTGATATGCTCTGTTGCAAACATCGGTGATTGTGTCACTGCAAGCGCAGCGCCTGCCCCGAGCGAAGCGTGAGGGAAGCAGTCTCCTGGATTGCCAGGAGATTGCTTCGGCGGCTACGCGCCTTGCAAAGATACTCAAACATGAGCGTTTGACTCCTTGCAACAGAGCAAGTTTGATATAATAATAATATCGAAAACAGCGGCAGCGGAGCGGGATTGCCAACATGGGCGCCAAGGTCCCCGCTCGGCCAGTGGCGCAACCGGCTGTGAGATTGGTTCAGAGGAGGTGAGGAGATGCCTATCACCGGGTTATGGACACGCTCTGACCGGTTGCGCTTTGTTTTGCAAGCAGTCTTTATTATTTTCTTTCTTGTCGGTCAGAATGCGTGGACGAGTCAACTTGTCGTTGCTGCACCTAGCGAGCGCCCTCGATTAAGTGTACCGCCTTCGATTTCACTGAATGTCCCGGCGAGCGCATTCATTGGGACAAATGTGTCCTTTACAGTCACGTTTGATAACCCTCACCCGACCGGCGTCGGCTATGGTCCTGTCATTGACCTCATCATCCCGCGCAATGGGGCGGATGGCAATCAGAATACCAATCCGCCTCTGGATGGGTTGACTTTTGTCAGCGCTACGTATCTCGGGACACCGGTTGAGCACATGCTGCTAACCTTCCCCGGTTCCGGCGGTGTGACTTGTGTCCCTCATCCGTATATTGTGGATAACACCGGCACGCCGGTTCAGGTCTGTGGCAATGCGGGGGATCAATTCTTGGCCTTGCGCCTGCCTTTTGGCTCTTTCACGCCTACCCAACCACCGTTGGTCGTGAATGTTGCCGTTTCCATGAGCAATCTAGCCGATTTGGGTACTCCGCTCACTATCCAGGCGCGCGGTGGCTATCAGTTTGGCTATGACCCGCTAAACAACTACACGACGGATAATCCGGCTGCCACGCTGAGCGCTTGGACGAGTGCCGGCGTAACTCCGACGCTTTTCACCCTCTCCAAATCCTACAACGGCCCTGAAGACGAAACAGCCACCGGGCTGAACTTCCCGCGCCGCTATACGGTCACGGCGACGATTGCCCCCGGGCAAACAATGAGCCCTTTCACTCTGACCGATACCCTCCCATCGAACATGCAGTTCCTTTCCCTGGTCGGTACCAGTCCGGCAGCGACCTCCTGTACCCTACCTCCGACCACAACCCCAGGCGGTACGCTGAGTTGTACTTTTGCCTCGGTCAGCGGCACGGTGACGATGACCTTCGAGTATTACATCCCGCTGCGCGATGCCGGTGGCGCTTCGGTGATCAACCCTGCTACTGGCGATGATGCCCTTTCCTGTAACAATGCCAGCGGCGGCGGGACCTGGACGCCGATTGACCCGCGCGATACCGGTAGTACCTTTACCCAGAACTTACCCGGTTGTGAACACACTTTACAGGATAAATCCATTGCTATCCAGAAAACCGTGAGTGTGGTGGGAGGCGGAGGGCCTGCCCCCGGCAGGTATTTAGAGTACACATTGGACTTCCAGATTTCCGATTTCTTCGTTTTTGATAATGTCCAGATTACTGATGTCATTTCTGATGGGCAACATTTTGCGCCCGATTTTGTCCCTACCCTGCAACTTAACGGCAACACGTACACCTTGTCCGCCCTTGCGATGCAGGCGTCCAATGTGACCACCTCCTGTAACTACACAGGCGCGATAGCTTCCCCGCCGGCGCCGCCCGGGGAATGCGACCAGCTGGACCCGGCTGCAAATGACGGCACAACCACGATTGTTTTCAACATTTCCCAAGAGATTCGCGACCGCCTGGGCATCGGAGATGGGCGGCTTATTGGAGGTTGTGTCCCTCTCGGCGGTACGGGCGGAAGCGACCCAACTTGTAGCGGCTACAACGACGGCCCCACCACCGGCCGAATCGTCTTCCGCACGCTCATCCAGCAGAACTTCACCGATACCTATCCTTCTGGCGACCCCAGCATA
>JANWWB010000402.1 GCA_025056515.1 Anaerolineales bacterium | reverse complement strand
CTCTGCCTGACCCCTCCCAACTCCAACCAATACCAGCTCTCCTGCGGCTGCAGCCTCAACACCCCCAACCCAACCGGCAGCCAGCCTCCGCCCATCTTCCCAACCGCCACCCCCTCGCCCCCGCCCATCCCCGGCCCCTGGATCAAACTCAAAGACACCTCCTTGCCCTACGACCACGTATCTCAATAGTGCACAAACGCCAATCCCCAAACTTAGCCGCATTGAGAATTACCAACCCTTTTGCCGCCACAATCAAGTGAACCGGACAGCGATTCTCCAAGTTATGCAGAATACCCTGCCAGTTGTAGGATGTCGTGTGCCCGTCCCAAAGACAGCGCGCCAAACAAGATGAGAACAACCCCCAGACTGGCCAACCACCATCTTGTCCCCGAAAGGTCATATCCAAAGACCCAAGCATACACAATAAGCGGGGCGATCTGGATAAACATTTGCTGCAAAGGATACACTTTGCTGGCTGCAGCGTGACAAAACGCTAGTTGGGTTTGCGAAACCCCACCGATGTTCGTCCCCACGAGGATGAGGCAAGAAAGAAGAAAAAGCAGCGTCTGCACGCCGTTTGCCGTTCCGGCGAAGACCGCCCCCATCGTCAGAAGAAGCGGCAAAATCCACAGGTTGGAGATAGCAAACGGCAAACCGGACGAAACAGCCAAGAGAAAGCCACGTAACTGACCGTTCAGGCGTAGAGCCGCCAGATGGACGAAGGCCCAAAGCGCCCCTAAGGTTAGGGACAAGGCAGTCAGCCGCAAAAGCAAACCGGGCGCAAACAAAGCTACATGTTCAGCGGGGATATCAAGACGCAACCGGCCTAGCAAAACCATACCGGACAGCATAGCCAAGACGCCTAAACATTCAAGCGGGCGCAGATGTTCATCAAGCAAGCGCGTAGAGGCCAGCGCCAGAACAATCATACTGGAGGCAGTCAGCGCCGGGACAAGAGCCGGACCGATAAGCTGTTGGGCAGTCAGAAGGAAAACCGTACCGAAACCGAAACCACAGGCAATGCCCGCCCACCAACGTGAACTTCGTACAAGGGCTTTCATCACGCCGGAAGCGCGCTGTTCTGCGCTTAAGCGGTTAACGGCGTCCTTTTCGAGAATCACGCCAAGGGCGTTCATCACGCCTGAAAGAAAACCGCAGAGAAGACCAAAAAGGTAAGTCCAATTCGAGAGATCGAACAGCAGCGAGACGAGCAAAATTTTCCTCTCTCTAGGGTCTGGTCTTCCTTGGCTCGCCGGCAGATGCAGAACGATGAACCGGGATCGCCATATAGAACGTACTCCCCTGTCCCAATGTGCTTTCCACCCAAACCTTGCCCCCATGTTGCTCAACAATCGAGCGCACAATCGCCAAACCCAGCCCCGATCCACGCTGAGCACGCGCCTCACGTTGACTTCCACGGTAGAATTTTTCAAAGAGGCGAGGTAAATCAGCAGGCGCGATGCCAATACCAGTATCTTGAACTTCGAATTGCAACACTCCACCGCGTGGCTTGAGCCGGATGGTCACTGAGCCGTTGGGCGGCGTATATTTGAGTCCGTTTTCGACCAAGTTATACAGCGCCTGCTGCAGCAGCACGCGGTCCGCTTCAATCACCTGGGGAACATCTTCGGGGATGTCGATAGTGAGTTTGATTTGCTTTTGCTCGGCTTGCAACATCAAGGATTTCACCACCGAATCCACAATATCAAGCACAACCACATTCTCCACCTGTAAACCGACCCCGGCTTCGATGCGACCCAAATCGAGCAAGTTATTGACCAGCCGCGACATACTCTCTACGCCGGTGATAATCTTCTGAACATAACTGCGTTGTTGTTCATTAAGATCGCCTACCATCTCAAGCATCGTGGCATAGCCCCGCATCAACGTCAAGGGTGAACGAAGATCATGGCTAACGGTGGCCACAAAATCCGATTTGAGGGCATCCAATTCTTTGAAGTGGGTGACATCGCGCATCACACACACGCGCCCCACCGGCTTACCATCGGCGATAACTGCCGAAGCAGTTGCAAAGTAAACCTTACCATCCGCCAAGACCACTTCTGCTGATTGCTTACCACTTCCCAAAGCTTCAAGCAAGTCGCGTAGCTCTTTTTGGCTAATGACCCGTTCGGTAGGTTGACCTTCCGCCCGACCGGTCGGGAAACCGAGCGCTTGGCGCGCAGCCGGGTTAGCAAGGATCAGGCGATTCTCCTGGTCAGTCACCAGGACGGGGTCAGGTGTGGAAGACAAAATAGCTGCCAAGCGCTGCCGTCCGACTTGGGCTGTGCGATACAAGTGAGCATTGGCTGCAGCCAAACCAGCGTGCCCGGCGAGGGTGGACAAGAAACGAATCTGTTCCTCCGAGAAGACCTGCGCACGCTCATAAGCCGCCCAGAGCACGCCATAGTAACGATTCTCATGATAAATCGAGAATGCAATTAATGCCCCAGGACGAGGCCTATCTTCCGGAAGTTCAGGTAAGCGAGCACGCGTCAGGTTGTTAATCACCAAGCGCCCCCCTTCCTGGCGACGCATCAGGAGGAGAACGACCTGGTCGAGATAAGCATAGGTCTCTCGCGCCGGCCCCAATCGGCAGGAGGAAGGCGCTTCGCTTGACTCACCTCCCCAAGGGAGAAGCGCAACGCTGACGGCATTGGCTCCCGTGGCGAGCATCGCCTCCAAAATGGGTTGAACGGCTTCCTCCAGGACAAGCGTAGAAGCCACGCCTTGGCTTACCAAGAGCAGTTGGTTAAGTTCTTCCAGACGAGCGTGCAGTCGGATGCGCATCTGTTCAAAAGCTTGGCGCAATTGTCCAACTTCATCTACCCCTTCCGGTGGCAAAGGATGGTCCAACTGCCCTTGGGCAATGCGACCGGCCTCAACCGCTAGGGTTTGTAGCGAGCGAGTCAACAGATTGAGCGTCAGACGAAGCGAGAAGAGCGTTGCGGCTGCTAGAACTAACACCAAGAGCGTCAGCGGAGCGGCAATATCCAACGCCAGCTGTTGTGCCTGCTGTGCCGGCACGCTCAGCACAATCGCCCAAGCAGAGCCAGGAACAGGACGAACATAGACCAGCATACGCCGTCCGTCTGGCGCCAGCAAGTCATAGAACTGCGCTTCTGTACCTACCTTTCCTTCGTAAGTCTGGAGCAATTTTTCAGGATAAGCACTGTATAAAATCAAACCGTTATTATCCAGCAACAAGCCCTCTCCATTCCAGGCCTGCATCCCGCTCAAACTATTCAGCAGAGGTTGAGACAAAGGATTGTTTGCTAAATTGCTACGTCCAAGCAAGATACGTTGTACAACGCCGGTTTCTGTAGGAATGACCGCCAAAAATGCCAACTCAGCCGCTTCGCCCTCTCTGCCAAGCTGAATAGGGTAATATTGTATGGGAACACCCTGGCGCGCCAAGTTCAAGCCAATCCATTCTTGAGGAGAAAGGGTAAATCCATCTACCGCTTCTTGCGGATATGCAGCAATCAACCCACCCTGATGATCTAAAACAAAGAGCGCATCGAAATAAGGGACAACCCGGATTTGCTCACCCAATACCGCCCTCAGAGCATCACCGGACTCAGACAACAAGGCTGGGTGGGCAGCTAGTTGTAGAATCAAATTCTGGCCGGTCTCCAAGAAGAACGGTACACTCTCAGCGGCAGCGTCTGCTGTGCTTGCCAAGCGATCGCGAATCATGCGCCGAGCAGCGTTCCCAGCCACAATCCAGTTCCCCAAAATCAAGAGCACCAAGAGCAGGGCAATGAACGTCCCCACTCCCCATAAGATACGCACACGCAGACTTCGTTCGCCC
>JANWWB010000368.1 GCA_025056515.1 Anaerolineales bacterium | reverse complement strand
AGCGCGCAACTCGGCAAAGAGTTTGCGCACCGTGGAAACTTTCATCCCGTAGTCGGCAAAATCAATTAAGGGGTCGGCGATGTGTTCGTAGCCGGGGAAGAAGTTGGCCAATTCGCGACTCAAATCAAGCGTCTTTTCAAGATAGGGTTGTACTTTCTTGAAATCGTCTGCCGGACGCGCCTCGGCCCACGCCATAAACGCTTGAGAGGAATGGGCATTGAAGCGCGCCATAAACTCCGGTGGAACGCGCAAAGCGCGCTCGTACTCGCGTCGGGTGACGCGAATCAGGCTGGCATCGTCATCATCGTAGGGAAGGCTCTCTTCATAAGGGCGAAGGTCATCGAGCAACTTGCCAATTGTTGAATCAATGAATTTTTCTTGCGCCAATTTGGACAGCAAAGCTATCTGACGTCCACGCGCTGCTGCGCCACCGGGAGGCATATAAGTCGCTTGGTCCCAAGCCAAGACGCTCGCTGCGGCGTTGAGATCGGCAATTTCAAGCAGACGGGATTTGAGTTCAGCAAGTTTGGTCTGGTAATCGGTCATCCGTTTCTCCTTATTGGTGGTGATGTGTTTTCTACCAAAGGCTGTAAATTGCCCCCGTCTAAGCTAGGGGGAACGAGCGTGTTATTGCTATAAGAGAATCCGACTCAGAGTTTGAGCCTAACACCAGGATAAGCAATCTGCTGTTGGATGCCAAACCATGCCCCTGAGGCAAGAGGCTTGGATCACTTTGCTCCTTATGCAACGATACGAACGGTGATCGCCAGCTCAGGCGAGTAAGATTGTACCGTACTTTCACGAGATAGGCTGTACAAAAGCGATAGCCTCACTGAGTTCATCGTTCATGATCAAGGTCATGCGATGATTGGGACGGAAATCCTCGACATTGATTAAACGCAGACATCCCTGTAAGCAAGCATTCGCCGAGGGGAGAAAATCGGTCAAGCGATTGGGGGTCTGGTAGAAGAATTTTTGATTGAAAATCACGCCTTCTTCACCTAAAGTAACGGCAAGTGGATAGATCTGGGCTTCCATTAGGTCCTGGAAGAAATGGGTCCCAAAAGAAGGTTCAAGGTCGGGGGCCAAGCCCTCACCGGTCAGTTCTACCAGGGCGCGAGTATGGTAAATATCTCCATAGGCGATCGGCACGCCGAGGTCAGGAGTGGACGTCCCCCAGCGTCCTGGTCCGACACAGATGAAGATGTCAGAGGCCAAGGCTTTATTGAGTAGACCGATGGCCTGCACCAGTTCTCGGCGTCCCTGCGGGTCGAGCTGGAAATATCCATCCGGTGGGACAAACAATACCCAGCGAATACCGTCCACCCGTCCACGCGGGACCATCCGGCAGGTTGAGAAAATGATGTCCCGTTTGGACAAGTCACGCGGTAGAGCGACGTCCTGTTCTTCTTCGAAAAAGCTCTGTGGACGGCATTGGAGTAATGTGATAGTGACTTCCGGCTTGATGTCATACGGATTGACTATCTGCAGGGTAAACTCAGTATCCACCGGCGAACCATAATGCTTTTCCAAGATTTGGAGAATGGTTTTTATCCGCGCTGCAAAAGGAGTGCGACGTAAAAGTTCATCGAAGGTGATAACCAATTTCTCCGGTGGCACCGTGTTGGTGCGCATGGTAGCCAGATAGCCATCCTCCTCCACCTGAGCGATATAACGCGCCACCGGATGACGGGCGGTTAGCACCTCGCGCACAGGCAAGGTTTTAAACGCATTCTCTTCCAAATCAATCACATCCACGTATTGTTGAGAATGTCGACGAATAGCTTTGGGAGAATCGGACGGGTGCAAGCGAGGATGGCTGAGAGCGACCAGACGAGGATAATCGTTGCCGACGGTCTCAACAGCGCGCGTCCCCAAACCAAAGACCAAACGCAAAAAGCCATCCTCGCGGCGTATTTGCGGCGACCAACGATACAGATTGTGACTAAAGCCAACCCCTGCCCCATGAGGGAAGAAATAGCGGCCAAACTGTTCACCTTCAACACACTGAAGTAGGATGGCAATGCGCTCGTCGTAGTCCACCAGCCCCTTATGATGGCGATAGAGAAGCGCGTTTGGGTTAAGGCAAGAGGCGTATACACGCGCGATCGCTTCGGTCAGGGCATCCAAGTTTTGTTCAAGCGTTCCTTGGTTAGGACAAAAGTAACTTTCATATTTGCCTGCAAAGGAAGTGCCAAAATTGTCCTCTAGCAGGCTCGAGGAACGGACAATCAAGGGACGTTTTCCAATCTCTTCCAGCAACGCCGCCAAGCGGTCACGAATATCAGCAGGAAATTCGCCGCGCACGAAATCGCGGACGATGAGCGGATATTCGCGGCGCATTTCCTCTTCGGTTTTGTACTTTTGGTCGGACCAATGTACCAGGCCGTTGGCCGCCATAAAGGTATAGAACAAATCGGAGGCGATAAAGTAGGACTCGGGAATGCGAATGTGTTCACGCACATCCGGTGGAGCGACATCTTGCAAGATGCGATAGGCGAGCATCATCCCTGCCGATTTGCCGCCAATTTTGCCATAGCCGATTTTTCGCCGGCGGATGAGTTTAAGGTCGTCAAATGTAAACCAGCGTCGAGCGATATTCAAGTAAGCAAGTTGGTCGCTAATCATGGTGCGTATCAGCACCACCTTGATTTCCTGCAAGCGAGCCTCATAGCGGCGGCGTTTTTCTTCGGGCATTGCTAAAATCTGGTCAGCTTGCTCAAAGAGCATCTCCTGTGGCGCAAGCTCGGGATTAAAGGTGATGAGATCCGGTGTTCCGCCTCGTTCAGCCAGAATTTCTTGGATGATTCTCTCGAGGTCCTCATAGAGCAGATTGTAAGCGAAGTAGAAATCGGTCTGCGCATCGCGGACGCGTTCAAGGCGCTTTTCCCATGTCTCATAGGATTCTTCAACATAAGGGTCGTGTAATCCTTCACGTATTTGCGATTGAATGGCCTTCTCACGCACGTCGGCTTCAAAAGCCTCTGGCGTGATGATGCCGCGCGCAAACAGCTCTTGACGCATCCGCTGGCGAATGCGCGTGCGCAAGATGGGATACTGACGAATGGTCAGATAGATTTTGAGCGTATTATCGGAATATCCAGGGGGTAACGACGTCATAAGGCCTATTTTAACGCAAACAGGGGCACAGCATGGCTGTGCCCCTGAAAAAGAAAGGACTATGCTAAACGCATCGGCATAATGACATGCAGAAACTGATCATCTCCTACTGGCCGAATCACACCTGGAGCATTGGAGGCAGTTGTCTCGAGGGCGACATTCGGGGTCTTAATAACTTCCAAGACCTCGCGCAAGAATTTGACATTGAACGCTATTAAGAGTCCAATTCCCT
>JANWWB010000365.1 GCA_025056515.1 Anaerolineales bacterium | reverse complement strand
ACCATGGGTGCCGGCATGGTGGATTTCAACTGGTCGAGCAGGCGGGAGGTGAGACGCAGGTAACGGGTCGGGAAACGCTCCATGCCACGTTCGGTAAGGGAATAGACCAAACGCGGCCGTCCAACGCCATGCCGTTCTTCTTCTGCTGCCACCAATCCCTCAACCTGAAGATTGGTGAGATGATGACGGACGGAGATGGGGTTGATGCCCACGGCCTCGGCCAGTTCGTTGATGGTCATGCGCGGACGTTTAAGCAGGGTTTGCAGGATTCGGTCTCGGGTGCTTTTCATAAGTTTATCTCCGCTGAATCGGAGTATAACAACCCTATTCGAGTTTGTCAATATTTTAGATAAATATCATAAATATCAGTGCCCAAAACAAATCACCCCCGGCGGGCGTAGACCGACGAGGGTGACTCTGTATTTGGTTGTCGAGACTGGCCCTATGGTATCAATGAGTAGAGCAACAGGTTGGGCGAACCCTTCGGGTCAATGACCACGTTAAGGGTCGCGGCGGCCTTGATGGCATTGGTCACCTCCGCAGGCGTGGCGGCAGGATGCGCTTGCAGGTAGAGCGCGGCCACGCCGGCCACATGCGGAGTGGCCATCGAGGTGCCGCTGATGGTGTTGGTGGCGGTGGTGCTGGTGTACCAGGCGGACGTGATGGAGGAGCCTGGCGCAAACAAGTCCACGCAGGTTCCGTAGTTGGAGTAGGAGGCGCGGGTATCGGTGTTGGTGGTGGCGGCGACGGTGATGGCGAGCGGGACGCGCGCCGGAGAGAAGCGGCAGGCATCTCGGCGCTCGTTGCCGGCGGCGACGGCGTAGGTGACGCCGGAATTGATGGAGTTGGTGACCGCCGCGTCAATGGCAGCGTCCGCGCTGCCGCCCAGACTCATGTTGGCGACCGCCGGTTTGACCGCGTTTGCTGTCACCCAGTCCACCCCGGCGATGACGCCCGCGTTCGTGCCTGAGCCGGAGCAATTCAGCACGCGGACGGCATAGAGTTTCACCTGCTTGGCGACGCCGTAGGTCGCGCCGCCAATCGTCCCGGCGACATGCGTGCCGTGACCGTTGCAGTCAATCCCGTTCTGGCCATCCCCAACCGAATCGAAGGCTACAAAAGCGCGGCCGCCGAATTCGACATGGGTGGGCAGAATGCCGGTGTCAATCACATACGCATTGACTCCCGAGCCGGTGTAGTTGTAGGTATACACATTGTTGAGCGGCAGGGAGCGCTGATCAATGCGGTCCAGTCCCCAAGTGGCGGGTGTCTGGTCGGTGTCAATGGTGATCACCTGTTCGGCCTGGATGAAGGCGACATGCGGGTTGTTCTGCAAGCCTTGGAGCGCCTGCTCAGGCAGCGAGGCGGCAAATCCTTTCAGGGCCGCTTCATAGGTAAAGTGAATCTCGCCTCCCTGGACGCGGACGCGGTTCATGGCGGTTTCCACCTCGCCCTTGCCCACCGCGTTTTCGAAGACCACGATGTACTTGCCGGGAATGGCAGTTGGCGAGTCGGTTCCGTAAATCGGGGCGGGACCGCGTCCCTGCGCCAGGCCGGGCTGGACGACCGAAAAGGCCATCAGCAGGGCAACGACAACAAACCAGAACTTCGGGTATTTCATGGTGCTTCCTCCTCAGGAATGTGGAATGGGGTGAATATCAAAAGCCGGCAGAAACCGTCTGCCGGCTTTTTAACAGGGGGAAAGGGCTTTCTGAGATTCATGCATCTGCATCGATTCCAAGCCATTTCTTGTGACGCAGAAATGGCTTTGGAGATACGGGCAAAAAAGGAGCAGATCCTTGCGGACCTGCCCTTTTCCCGAGGAGATGCTGCTAAAATTACGGCAGGCAGCTAAGCGTGGCGCCTTCGGTGACACGGGTGGTCGTCCACACATTGTTGGCAACCGTGCCGGTGGCCGAAATGTAGTCGCCGACCTGGATGTCACTGAGGGTGATTTTGGTGGCCGTAGCGGTGGAAGTGGATTTGTAGAGGAACTTGGTCGTGCTGGTGGTGACGATGGTCACATCGGTGTTCACATACGCCTTGACCAGTTTGTTGCTGCGCAAGACGGTCAGTGTGATGGTCTTGTTGACCGCGTCTACTGCTGTCACCTTGCCGGTCACGGTGAATGTGCCACGCGGGCTAGACTGGCGGTAAGTGGTCATCGTCCCCTGGCCCTGCGGAGCAGGTTGGGGTGTCGTCTGCGGGCCTGTGCCAGGTCCGCTCTGACCGGCGGCAGCGGGTATGATGCTCACAGCGAGCAAAACAACCAGAATGAGGGGAAGCAAAATCTTTTTCATGGGAATCTCCTTTCGAAATTTGTTTTCACCCTTTGTGACGCTGCTGCCCTTCCAAAGATACGCCCTTTACGGAATCTTTAACTTCCCCTTTTGCGTATGGTAAGATACCCGTATCTGCATTACCCAACTCTCGTCTCACATTAATGGAAACCGTTGTGCCATCCGACTCACTTCTTTTGGAGCGTGCGCGGCAATTCGACCGCCAGGCGTTGGCCGAGATTTACGACCTCTACAGCCCCGGCCTCTATCGTTACGCCATGCGCCTGCTAGGCGACCCGCAACTGGCCGAAGAATGTGTAGCCGAAACCTTCAGCCGTTTTCTCCATGCCCTGAAAGACGGCAAAGGCCCTCGGGATTTCCTGCAAGCCTACCTCTACCGCGTGGCGCACAACTGGATTACCGACCTCTATCGCCGGGAGCCTGCACCAGAAACGCTGGAAGAAACCCATCCAGACTTCGCACCGAACCCGGAGACTGCCGCCGAAGAAAGTCTGCGCGATGACCACCTGCTGAAAGCCATCCGCCGTCTCACGCCTGACCAACAGCAGGTCATCCTGCTCAAGTTTGTTGAAGAATGGGAGAACGAGGCCATCGCCAGGGCGCTCAACAAGCCGGTCGGCGCGGTCAAGTCCCTACAGCACCGTGCTCTGGCGAGCTTACAGCGAATTTTGAACGAGGAAACTCGATGAACGACGAAATTGACCCGCAACTGAAACAACGCCTTAAGCGCCTCAAGAACGTTCCGGCGCGCGACTCTCATGCGGCCGCGCACGGACGGGCGCGCTTTCTGGCCGAGGCCGCCGCCCTCCAAGACGCTTCCCCGCGGCGCTCTCTGCTTTCCCGCCGCCTGGCCTGGAACTTTGCCGCTCTGGTTCTGACTCTCTTGCTCCTGTTCGGCGGGAGCGTTGGCGCGGCTTTTGCCGCCCAGGCTGCCCTACCCGACCAGGCGCTCTACCCCCTCAAACTCGCTGTTGAAGATTTTCGCCTTGGCCTGACTGCCGACCCCCAGACCAAAATTGACCTGTTAATGGAATTTGCCGGCGTTCGCGTCTTGGAGATAAACCAACTCGCCGCGCAGGGTAAGGTTCCTCCCGCCGAGACAACCGGCCGTCTCGAAGAACATATCCATTTTGCGCTTCAACTCGCCGCCGGAATGGATGACCCGGCCATGCTAACCGCCCTCCAGTACATTCGCTCCCAACTGGAGGTCCAGGCGCAAACGATTTCCGAGGGACAGGGCGAACCGGGAGCAGTTCTGCAGCAAGCCCGCCTGATGCTCCAGGCGCAGATACGGCAGATAGACGAGGGTTTGACTTCTCCCGAACAATTCCGCGTCCAGACGCGCCAAGACCGGCCCATGGCAACCCTTTCTCCTATGCCGTCCCGCCTCTTTGTCACGCCCACGCCGCAGTCTGGCGGCGGCGCGGGGCAGGGCGGAACCCCCACGCCGGATGAGACAGGTGGTCAGCCGCCGCAAGAGACGCCCGGCACGCGCACCCCGCAAAAAACGCCCCGCCCCACTGGCGGGCAGGGGCCGCAAGGGACGCCCGGAGGCGGAGGGGGCGGCGGTCATCCGTAGAAAAAATACGAGCGGCAGGCGCTTGGCCTGCCGCTCGTATCTGTAGGTCGAATTGTCATCCAACCTGCTCTGTTGCAAGGATGTCATTGCGAACCGCCGAAGGCGGAAGCCCTGGCCTGACGCCAGGACAGGCAATCTCCTAGCATATTAGGAGATTGCTTCGCTTCGCACGCAGTGACACGCCAGTGGGTGTTTGCAACAGAGCAAATCCAACCCACTATTTACTTCAACCCAAATCCCTGCTTTTCCAGCACGGCGCGAAGACCTGTGCGCGCCGGTAAGGAGGCGCGGCGGGCGCTGTGTTCGAGCCAGCCATATCCTTCCATTTCCGGCGGTTTACCGGGATAGGCAATTTGCCGCTTCTCATAGATTCCTGTGGCCGCCATTGTCTGGTCGTAGTCGAGCAGGGCGGCGTCTTGGTCGAGGTTGTAGGATTCCCAGTGCAGGATGGCCGGGAGCGGCAAACGCGGCTTAAGGCGCGCTTCTTTCGCCGGCCAGCCAAGCGTCATGCCGGTGATGGGGAAGGTCAGCCGCGGCAGGCCGAGCAACTCGATGACGGCTTCCGGTTCATTGCGAATTGCACCGATGTAACACATGCCCAGACCAAGCGATTCCGCGGCCAGGGCAGCATTTTGGGCAGCGATCGCGGCGTCTATAGCAGCGACCAGGAAATTTTCTAGATACCCGGTTTCCTGGCGATAGCCGCGCAGTTCGCAGACGCGCTCCAACCGCGCCAGGTCAGCCAGCCAAGCCAGGAAAACAGGTGCCTCGGCGATGAATCCCTGGTTGCCGCATAATTCTGCCAGGCGCTGACGTTTAGCCGCCTCGGTCACGGCAACAACCGAGTACGTCTGCAAATTCGAGGAAGTCGAGGCGCGCTGAGCGGCCTGGACAATCGTCTCGATCAGGGGGAGGGGTACAGGGTCCGGTTTGTAACGGCGTACGGAGGCGTGACGGTGAATCACTTCTAGAACGGCATTTTC
>JANWWB010000347.1 GCA_025056515.1 Anaerolineales bacterium | reverse complement strand
CATCGGTGGACGGAGGGTGCAGAAAAAGAAGCGGAGCGCAAGGGAGTGGTGCTCCAGAAAGATGGGCAGATCAAGTTCGTCGAGCAGGCGCTGGGAGCAATAAGCTGAATAGTCACGCCTTGGAAGAAAGCTGAAGTTCATCCATCGGTTTGGACAGGGGGTGCAACAGGCCGGTGAAGGTGGTCGGGCATGGCTAAAAACCCTCTGTCTCTCCGTTCGGTCACAACCATTCCCTCTAAAGCAGGATGAACACGCCGGCATAGCATCTCCCTTTCTCGCCCTTCTTGCACAGAAGGTTGCCCGAAATACATTTTTCTGCAAAGACGTTCTCTTTTTCATGAGGAGCCTCCTGCTGATATTCGTACGTTGAGGCAAAAGTACACCGGTCGTGAGGCTCCTCGTACTCTCTGTGTTCGAATTTCATTAAAACTCTTCTCGAATCTCCCCTCTTTGTATAAAATTTACATAAAGAGCGCCCTCCTTGTCAAAAAGTCGCGCAAGAACCGACGAGAGTCATCGAGAGATCGCCAGCTTTTGGCTTCTTCGGAATGAACTCTCCAAGTTTGGGGTCAGGAGGGTTGTCTAAGGGAGGAGGCGCTTTTGTAAAACTCACGCAGCGCAATAGACCTTTGTGGGCGAGAATCATGCTCGGTTTGGAGGCATCCATGCGCATTTTTTCCTTTCTTAGTGTTTTCGCGTTGGTCTTTTCCCTTCTTCCGGTTCGATCTGTGCAAGCAACGTCTGTGGACTGGCGGCCCCTAGCTTCGCCCAGCAGCGTCACATTGGTCGGTGACTTGCAGAACGAACTGGGATGTGCCGGTGATTGGGATCCAAGCTGCCTTGCTACTCGCCTGACGTATGATAGCGAGGACCAGGTCTGGCAAGGTACGTTCACTGTGCCCGCAGGCAATTGGCAGTACAAAGTGGCCACAAATGGCAACTGGGATAATCCCTATCCGCCAGGTTTTACGAATTTAAGCCTGAACCTCTCGTCTTCTCAGGCGGTAAAGTTCTACTTCTCTCATCAGACGCCCTGGTTGGCCGACAACGTGACCAAGACCATTGCCGTAGTGGCAGGCAACTTTCAAAGCGAATTGGGCTGCTCAAGCGGTGGCGTCGGCGGCGATTGGGACCCTTCTTGCTTGCGTTCTTGGATGCAAGACCCCGATGGTGATGGAAATTACGTCTTCTCTACCGCGGCCATTCCACCGGGGAGCTATCAATTCAAAGTAGCGCTGAATGAAAATTGGGCGGTGAGTTATCCGGCCAGCAATGTATCGTTTAACGTTACAAATGCTGGAGACCTGGTCACTTTCTCTTACAACTCTAGCACCTATGCTGTTAATGTCACGGTAACCCCAAGCGGCGCAGGACATGACAACAATATCTGGTGGAGTCATCTGGGGCATAACAGCCGTGACACGCTTTATCGCAACCCCGGCGGGGCTGTGCCGACCGGTACGCCGGTTACGTTGCGTCTGCGCGCCGCCAATGGCGACCTGCAACAGGCCAAAGTGCGTGTTTGGAACGACCGCACGAATACGCAGACAATTTACAATATGACCAAAGTCGCCGGTAACGTCTCCCTCCCTGGTGATCCTGGCCCGTATGAATTTTGGGAGGTCACCCTGCCCGCCAGCTCTCTCCCGACTGTGTATTGGTATCGCTTCATCGTCCAGGACGGAACGGCGACCGCCTATTACGAAGACGATGGCGCGTTTACCGGCGGTTGGGGACAAGTCTATTCCTCCTCTCCAGACCGCAGTTATCAACTGACCGTTTACGACCCGGCCTTCACTACACCTGCCTGGGTTAAAAATGCGGTGATTTACCAAGTCTTTCCCGACCGTTTCCGCGATGGGGATGCGAGCAACAATCCGGTTGCAGGCGACTTCTTCTACGGGGCATACGATACGATTGTGCGTTCGAATACCACCCAGTGGAATACCCCCGTCTGCGACCCGCGCAACCGACCCGGCGCCGTCAGCGGCTGTCTGAATAAATACAGCCAGAACTTCTACGGCGGCGATCTGGCCGGCTTAATCAGCAAGCTCGATTATCTCCAATCCTTGGGTGTAACGGCGATTTATCTTAACCCCATCTTTGAATCCCCCTCCAACCACAAGTACGACACAACAAATTACGGCCTGATTGACGACAACTTCGGCACACTGGCCGACTTTCAGAGCCTGGTCGCTCAAGCCAATGCGCGCGGCATGAAAATTATCCTCGATGGTGTATTCAACCACGTTTCATCCGATAGTCCCTATATGGATCGCTACGGGCGCTACCCCGAGCTGGGAGCCTGCGAAAGCCCGACCAGTCCCTATCGGAGCTGGTTCTACTTCACCGATGTAGCTCCAGGGACGGGTGTGTGCGTGAGCAGCACAGGGATCCCGAACGCTGCAACCTACGATTCTTGGTGGGGCTACGATAGCCTGCCTAAACTGAATGCGAATCATGCAGATGTCCGTCGCTTGATTTGGAACAGCGCAACCCCCGGTCCGAACGAGGGAATTGCTGCCTATTGGATTAACCAGGGAGCGTATGGCTGGCGTCTGGATGTCGGCGGCGATGTTGACCCTGGCACGATCCATGACCCGACCAACGATTATTGGGAAGGCTTTCGGAATGCTGTGCGGAGTGCCAACGCGAACGCATATATTGTCGGCGAGGAATGGGGCAATCCCACCTCTTGGATCCTCGGCGGTGAGTGGGATGCGAGCATGAATTATCAGTTCGCCGCTGCAATCTTGAGCTTTTGGCGAGATACCCCGTATGTTGATAATGATTTCAACTCTGGTAGCTCTGCTGGCCCTCTGAACCCGTTAACCGCCGAAGGGGTGAGCGAACGCCTACGCAATTTGCAGGAACGCTACCCGCCTCAAGCCTTCTATGCGATGATGAATCTCTTCGACAGCCACGACACCAATCGGGTGCTCTTCCTGCTGGACCATAATACCTACCAGAACAATACCGCGCTCTATGCCAATCCGAACTATGATTGGAGCGATGCGATTGCCCGCTTGAAGGGCGCAGTTCTGATGCAGATGACCTTGCCTGGCGCACCGACGATTTACTACGGCGAT
>JANWWB010000127.1 GCA_025056515.1 Anaerolineales bacterium | reverse complement strand
GGAGGTATGCCGGCGCTTGCGAATGACTAGCAACCTGCCGATTCTGATTTTGACCGCTAAGGATGCTATTCAAGACCGCGTGCAGGGGCTTGATGCCGGAGCAGATGACTATCTGGTCAAGCCGTTCAACCTAGAGGAACTGCTGGCTCGCATTCGCGCTTTGCTCCGACGCACTCAGACGGAACGTCAGCCGGTCTATCAATTTGCCGATTTGGTGATGGACACAGTTTCTCATCAGGTCAAGCGTGGCGACCGCGTCATTCCCTTAACAGCCAAAGAATACGATTTGTTGGAGCTGTTCCTGCGTCATCCTCGCCAGGTCTTGACTCGCGAAGTTATTTTTGACCGAGTCTGGGGTTACGATTTTGGTGGAGAGAGCAACGTCCTAGAAGTGTATATCCGCTACTTACGTCAGAAATTGGAAGCCTTCAATGAACCCCGCTTGATTCATACCGTGCGGGGGGTCGGATACGTTCTGCGTGAGACGCCCTAGATGTCGCTCCGCCTGCGCCTAACCCTGCTCTACTCGGCGCTGACGGGGGGTATCTTGTTGGTCTTTGGGATGCTGATTTTCGGATTGGTCAGCATCCTTCTTATTGACCAGGCTGACCGGGCCTTGCTCAACGCTGCCTTTGAGACGATTGGTCGTCTGCGCGTCAACCCGGACGGTGAACTGGTCCTGTTAGAGTTGCTACGTCCCTCGCCGATGACGGAGGTGAGCGTTTTAATTGTTGCAGGTGAACAGCGAAAGGTTGAGTACCGAACGGGTTTTTTCCTGGGTGTTGAAGGACTTCTCCCTCTACCTAACGGCCTACTCGAACAACAGGTGTTTGCCGATACTTCTATCCAAGGAGAACATCTCCGTATCTTGAATGTTCCGCTTCAGGCCGGTGGGCGACGCATTGGCATCTTGCAATTGGCCTATAGCCTGAACCAGGCGGATGCTTTCCGTTCCACCTTGTTTCAGATTATCGTCCTAACCGCTGTTGGCTCGGTTATCACTGCTGCGGCGGCCTCCTGGTTGAGCCTTGACCGAGCGCTTGCGCCGCTGGCTGCCGCAACCAAAACGGCCTTGCAGATTGTCCGCGCTGACGACTTGGCGCGTCGAGTTCCTTTGCAAGGAATTGCCGATGATGAAATCGGCCAGCTGGTTACTGCATTCAATGAAACCTTGGAGCGCCTAGAGCAGATTTTCAATATGCAACAGCGCTTCCTGGCCGATGTCAGTCATGAGTTGCGCACCCCCCTAACGGTCATCAAGGCTAACGTGGCGCTTATGCGGAGAATGGGACGCCTCGACCCAGAATCGCTGGCCAGCATTGAGGAGGAAGCCGACCGACTCACTCGCTTGGTCGGTAATCTCTTGCTTGAGGCACAAGCCGAATCGGGTCAGTTGCCGCTTCATTTTGGAATTGTTGAACTTGACACCTTGTTACTGGAAGTGTTTAAAGAAATGCGTGTGTTGGCGCGTGACCGTGTACATCTCAAAATCACTGAAATTGACCAAGTCCTGGTTCGAGGCGACCGTGATCGGTTGGAACAGGTCTTGATTAACCTGGTTTCGAACGCGATCAAATACACCCCAGAGGGAGGCGATGTCTTCCTCAGCCTGACGAAAGTGGGGGATAAAGCTCGACTTCTTATCCGCGATACAGGGGTGGGGATTCCCAAGAAAGATCTGCCCCATATTTTTGAGCGCTTTTATCGTGCCGAGAAGTCGCGCCATCGCTCTGGAGCAGAGGATAGCGGATTTGGTTTGGGGCTATCCATCTCAAAATGGATTGTCGTCCGTCATGGAGGTCACATTGAGGTGGATTCCATTGAAGGGCAGGGGACAACGTTTCTGATTTACTTGCCCTTACTAGAAGGCACAAAACAAGAACCTCCTAAACAAGAATGGGAATAGGCCTGGCGGACCGAGTGTGGTCAAAAAGGGGGAAAAAGCAGCGACGTTTGCTGATGCGCTCTGCACTCTCGGCAGCGGGGTGGAGGAGAACCAGAGAGTGCTGTCCGGTTTCTGGAAGGGTTTCAGCCCTATTGGTTGTACCTGATGATAAGAGGCAGAAAAGCATCGCTGGAAGATACGGAGGACAGGCGGATATTCGACCTGTTGGGAGGGCTTGAGCAAGCGAGCTAAACGGTCCAGGCTGCTGCGAAGGCATTCCTAAGCCGATTGTCCGAATGAAGGGCGGATATTGACAATGCAGAAAATTTGTTCTATAATGCAGTAAAATAGAACATATGTTCTGTTGCTGCTCTTTTCTTGCACAT
>JANWWB010000117.1 GCA_025056515.1 Anaerolineales bacterium | reverse complement strand
TGATTATTTCTTTGTGGATTTTGGCCAGGCAGAATCTAGCTTGGGCTTGGATTTCTTCGACCGACAGGCTGGAGCCGAGAAGGCGGCGAATGTCGCCCGCCATCAAGACTGGCGGACGGTGTGCGATTCGCTGGTGATGTGTCTCTTTGCTAATGTTCCGGTGGAAATGGTTCTCGATTTGGTCAATGCCGCTTGTGGCTATGACCTGACCGTTGAAGAATTGCTTCGCTGCGGCGAGCGTGGTTGGAATTTGAAACGTGCCATCAACAACCGTCTAGGCTTGACCAGGGCAAATGACAAATTGCCGAAAGCCTTGCTTCAACCCTACAGGGACGGTCCGGTGGCAGGCTATGTCCCTCCTTTCGAGGAGATGCTTGCTGCTTACTATGCCGCCCGCGGTTGGGATCAGGAGACCGGACGCCCAACCAAGGAAAAACTCCTTGCCTTGGGCTTGGCAGAAGTGGCGCGCGACCTTTGGGAGTGAATGCTGTCGAGGATGAGCCATGAGCGTCACTTTTGACATCGGTCGTATGCTCGAGCATATGCGCGTTTTGTGCAAAGAATTATCTCCTCGCACACCGGCCGGCCCCGGAGAACGGAAAGCGGCCGAATATGTTGCCGGCGTGTTGCACCAGATGGGTATCAAAGATGTAATGCTGCATTCGTATAAGGGCATTTCTACCCTGGGCTTGCCGGCGACAATTGCTGCGCTAATTGGAATCTTTGGTTTTTTGCTCGGATGGCTTGGTGGCAAAATCGGTATGTGGCTGGGTGGAGCGCTTCTATTTCTTTCGGCTTACACCATCCGCAATTTACTGCGTACGGTTCCTCCTTTCTTTCAGCCGTTGATAACCCGCCGCGAGGGGCGAAATGTGATTGCTACCGTCCCGGCCCGACAGACGCCCCGTAAGCGGATTTTTATCTTGGCTCATCTGGATGCCAATAAACAGCGTTTCACCTTTCCCCCTTCCAATCCGGCGCTGATGAAGCCCATGGAGACGGCTTCGGTGTTGCTGATGGCTTTCGCGGGACTCTCGTTCTGGTTGCAAGCCCTCCTGGGTTGGTCGACCTTCTTCTGGTTTCAAGTTATTAGCCTGACGATTCTGCTGATCGTGCTGATAGGCCTGCTGGCAGATGAATTCCAGCCAACCGTTGAAGGAGCCAACGACAACGCTTCGGCTGTTGTGGTCGCCTTGGCGCTGGCCGAGAATCTTTTGTCCCAGCCTTTGCTTCAGTCCGAGGTTACTTTCCTCTTCACCGGCTGCGAAGAGACCGGTCATCATGGTCTTCAAGCCTATTTGAATGAATATCGCCCATCGAAAAAGGGTACATATTGGATTGATTTGGAGCTGGTTGGAGCTGGTCAGTTGTGCTTTGCCACGCGGCACGGCATCAGCTATCTCACGGAATATGAACCCAGCCGAGAGATGTTGGAATTGGCCGAAGAAACCGCTCGTGTTCATCCCTCTTTGGGAGTGATTGGGCGTCCGATGTTAATCTTGGAAGAGGTATCTACCTTGAGGAATTATGGCTACAGCGCACTGTGCTTAATGGGCTACAACCAGCAAGGTTATCTCCCACATTGGCATCGCCTGAGCGATACGATGGAGAATATAGAGCCTGAGATGCTCAAACGCACGGCTTTGTTTGTTTGGGAATTGCTCCAGACTATTGATCGAAAGTAGGTGTTGCTATGAAACTCGTATCGGTCTCTCAAATGCGCGCGATCGAGCAAGAGGCGAATGCTGCTGGTCTCACGTATGCTCAAATGATGGAAAACGCCGGTTTTAACCTGGCGCGTGAGGTGATACGCCTGACCGAGCAGGAATCTATGAACGAATATGACGAAATCTACGTTTTAGGCCTGGTCGGTCCAGGGAACAATGGAGGAGATACGCTTGTTGCCTTAGCAAACCTCGCTGAGCTAGGCTTGAAAGCAACCGCTTGCCTGGTCAACCGCAAGAGCGAACATGATCCGCTGATTGACCGTCTTCTCGAAAAAGGTGGAGAAATTTTTTCGGTGGCCTGGAAAGATGGGCTAACACAACTCAGAGAACACTTGCAGACTTGCGATATTTTGCTGGATGGTGTCTTGGGAACAGGGGCCAAACTGCCACTTAAGGAGGAGATCGCCTCTGTCCTGGAAATGGTGCGTTACACTCTTGAGCTCCTAGATCAGCCTCCGCTTGTGGTTGCGGTGGATTGTCCTTCCGGTGTGGATTGCGATACCGGTGCTGTTGCCCCCCAGACCATCCCGGCCGATGTGACTGTGACCATGGCGGCGGTCAAGCGCGGCTTACTGGCGCTCCCGGCTTACGAAATGGTCGGCGATTTGCGGGTTGTCGGCATTGGGGATTTGACGACCCTCAGCTCTTGGCGAGAGATTTTGGACGAGGTAGCATCTGGTGAGCGTGTGGCAGCTCTGTTACCCAAGCGCAAGGCGGATGCTCATAAGGGCACGTTTGGTACAGCGGTTGTTGTTGCCGGTTCGGTGAATTACACCGGCGCAGCGCTCTTGGCGGGGAAAGCGGCTTACCGTTCGGGCGCAGGACTGGTCACATTAGCCATCCCAGCTTCACTGCATCCTGCGCTAGCCGGGCATCTACCTGAGGCAACCTGGATTCTGCTCCCGCATGAGTTGGGCGTGATTGCCTCAAGCGCAGCAGATGTCTTGGCGCAAAGCCTCAACCGTGCTACCGCTATGCTGATCGGGCCGGGCTTTGGATTGGAGGAGACCACGCGCGAGTTCCTTGAGCGCTTGTTGATGGCAGACTCTGTAGTCAAGGTATCACCTCGGCGTATTGGCTTTCTCCGTGAAGCAGAAACAAAGGAAGAGCCGACAAAGCTTTCTCTTCCTCCCCTGGTGTTCGACGCTGATGGGTTGAAATTACTTGCGAAAATCGAAGATTGGGCGAAACGCTTGCCCACCCCGACCATCTTAACCCCTCACCCGGGTGAGATGTCCGTCCTGACAGACTTGTCCGTGGAAGAAATCCAGAGAGACCGCCTGGCAATTGCCCGGCGTTTTGCGGCCGAATGGGGGCATGTGATTGTCCTGAAGGGAGCTTTTACCGTCATCGCTGCGCCGGATGGACGCACGGCGACCATCCCGGTTGCAACGCCCGCTCTTGCCCGCGCCGGGACCGGGGATGTGCTAGCCGGCCTTATCGTTGGGTTACGTGCGCAAGGCATGGAAGCCTATGAAGCAGCCCTTGCTGGCGCTTGGATTCACGCTCAAGCTGGTTTAGCCGCTGCTCACTCTGTTGGGAATAGCGCTTCGGTGTTGGCAGGGGATGTGCTCGATGCAATTCAGCAAGTGCTTGGGGAGTTGTTCGCTATTTTGCGCCATCGTCCTTAAGCCAAGGAGATTTCTTCTCGTGGCACAGCTGCTCTGCGGTAACTTGGCTGGTGGATACGCCTCGGCCTTTGCATACTTGACTAGCCAAGCCGCTGAATGGTTGTTTCATCGATTTCGATAATTTGGTAAGGAAAATCGTAGCCGGGCATACGTTCCAAGAAGGGGTCTGGGTCGAATGCCTCAGGACCTAAGACCCCTTTGCCTTGCCAAATGCCCTTTGCCAGCAGTTCTAGGCCGATGACCGGGCCAATCGCCGTTTGTAATGATACGGCTTGAATCCCATATTTTTGCATCGCTTCTTGATTATCCATCACTTGATAGAGGTAGACACTACGCCTTTGTCCGTCTTTCCAGCCGGTCACCCAAGTGCCCACACAGGTTTTCCCGCTCATCTTTGGCCCGAGCTTTGCCGGGTCGGGCAATAAAGCGGCCACGACATCAAGTGGCGCAACCTGGATTCCTTTGACATTTACAGGCTCACGACGATGCAAGCCCAGCATCTTTAAAGTCCGAATCACTTGGATAAACTTCTCCCCCAAACCGTATTTGAAAGTGACTTTGTTGCAACGAATCCAGCGAGGGATGAGCACCACTTCTTCGTGTTCGACATTCACTACTTCCATCGGGCCGATGCCTTCTGGGAAGGGGAAGAGTTCCGGTTCCGAGAACGGCTCGACCTGATACCAGCCTTTGTCCCGTTGCCAGATGAGCGCCGGGTCGGTGCATTCTTCGATCGTGTCGTAGATGGAAAATGTAGGAGCAAATTCGTATCCTTCGGTTTGTAGAGCCGCACCATCGCGAATCCCGATTTCATCTATTTCATCGAAGAGATGTTTGGCGGCATATTTTGCGAAGATATCGGACACACCGGGGTCCATGCCCATTCCGATGAGGGCGAGCAATCCTTTTTCTTCCCATAGGGGAGCGTGATCAAATTGATAGCGTCCCATGTCGGCGCCTACGCCACTCAAAGCCATATCCATGTATGCAGTATTGGCTTGGTAAGCGGCTTCGAAAATCGCATCGCTGAATTCGCAACTGACAGCATTGAGAATCAGGTCTACACCATAGCGCGATGCTAACCGAGCAAGACCTTGAATGTCGGAAGCATCTGCCTTTTCGACCGCGAAGTGAACCGGTTTTCCTAATTTCTCATACACTTCCTGTGCACGGGCAAGGTGGTAATCTGCCAAGATTATCTGCTCAAGCCATGGCTTATCCCGAGCAATGCGCGCAATTCCTTCGCCAACTCCGCCTACACCGAGCAATAAGACTTTCATACCTACCTCCTGCTTTCTCAAACTTCCTCGCTGGAGACAAATGGATTAACGTCGGGCACACCTGGTTTAACATATTTACGCAAGGGCACGTAGAGCAAGCTTCCGAGTCCGATTAGGAAGATGGCCAGGCCGAGAGATGACCATCCC
>JANWWB010000244.1 GCA_025056515.1 Anaerolineales bacterium | reverse complement strand
CAGATTCGGCAAGATGCAACGGGAGACGTTCCCACAGTTCAAGGTCAATGAACTCGCCGACTTCCCTTTACCGAAAAACCCGGACAAACATCGTGACCAAATTGCGGCGCTGGTGGACAAAATCCTCGCGGCGAAGCGCGCCGACCCGAACGCGGACGTCACGGCGCTGGAGCGCGAAATTGACCAGCACGTCTATCGCCTCTACGGCCTGACGCCGGAAGAAATTAAGATTGTGGAAGGATCCGCAACGCGATGAGCAAGAAGTGTCTTTATATTTTCCTGGACGAGGCCGGCAATTTCGATTTTTCGCCGAAAGGCACGCGGTATTTTCTACTCAGCAGCATCGCCAAAAAACGACCATTTCACGCCTACCAAGAGTTAACCGAGTTGAAGTACGACCTAGTGGAGTTGGGGATGGACATTGAGTATTTCCATGCGGCCGAGGATACGCAGGCCGTCCGCAACCAGGTATTCGACATCATCCAGCGACACCTGAAGGGCGTCCGGGTGGACTCTTTGGTGGTTGAAAAACGGAAAGTTGCGCCTTCATTGCGAGAAGTGGAAAGGTTTTATCCAGAGATGCTTGGTTATCTACTGCGATACGTGTTGCAGGGGCACCGTCTGGAACAGTATGCCGAGGTGATTGTGTTCACTGACAGGATTCCCATCAACAAGAAGCGCAAGGCAGTCGAGAAGGCCATGAAGATGACGTTGGCAAAGATGCTGCCGAAGACAGCGCGCTACCGGATATTGCATCATGATTCGAAATCAAACTTCGATCTGCAAATTGCCGATTACTGCAATTGGGCGATATATCGTAAATGGGACAGCGGGGATCAGAGGTCTTACCGCCTGATCAAGCCGGTTATCCAGAGCGAGTTCGATATCTTTCACAGAGGAACAACGATATGGTACTGACGGAAAAGCGACCACCCTGGCTACTCTTACGAGAGAGCCCCTTGGGCTCTTTTCACCAGGGTGGGACCTTTTCAAATTCTTGTTACGCCAGTTCTCAGGAGCTGTTCATGTGAGATGCCGGATATGTAATCTATACTCCAATCTCTTTGTCATTCAATAGTTGTTTTCGGCCCCGATACGAACGTCGCACAATGTCACGAATGATCGCCGAGAGAAATTCGTGGACAAAATCCTCAAGACCAGACGCGCCAACCTGAACGCAGACACCACGGCGCTGGAGCGCGAAATTGACCAGCAAGTCTATCGCCTCTACGGCCTGACGCCGGAAGAAATCAAGATTGTGGAGGATGGCACAAAGTGAGCCACCCCGAACGTCGTGCGTTGAACGAGGTGGTGTTTGACGTGTTGGGGTTGACGGCAGGGGAGCGGGAGGCGGTCTATGAGGCCGTCATCGCCCTCGTCCGCGCCCGCCTCGAAAAAGCCCAAAGCGTGTGATGAATAATCCAATCCATGGAGGGTCGGGTTCCCTACAATTGGAGGGACGACTTCCACGTCGGCCGCAAATCAAATCCCCGATGGCCCGGGTGGAACCGGGCCCTCCGGCGGCGCCGGT
>JANWWB010000226.1 GCA_025056515.1 Anaerolineales bacterium | reverse complement strand
CGGACCTGACGGTTGTCCTCACGGATGACCGGGAAATTCGCACCCTCAATCGCGACTTTCTTGGCATCGATGCTCCCACCGATGTCCTCTCCTTCCCGGCAGATGAGACCGACCCTGAAACAGGCCGCCGGTACCTAGGAGATGTGGTCATTTCCTTACAACGCGCCCAGCAACAGGCTACCGAAGGCGGTCACTCATTGGAAGATGAAGTACAATTGTTGGTGGTGCATGGCGTCCTGCACTTACTTGGCTATGACCACGCCGAAGAAGAAGAGAAAGCCCACATGTGGAAACTTCAAACCGAAATCCTAAATATCCTGGGCGTTTCCCTTTCGCCAACCATTTGACCTATGGTTGAGTTTATTCTCTCTCGTCTCCGGGCCTTCGAACATGCGTTTCATGGATGGTGGTATGTTATCTGCACACAGCGAAACGCCTGGATTCATGCGGTTGTGACCGTCGTGGTGGTCGCCATGGCACTGTTTCTGAAGCTCTCGGTGCACGAGTGGGCAATTCTCCTCCTTACCATTGCCCTGGTTTGGATTGCCGAATTTCTCAACACAGCTCTGGAAGCAGTGGTTGACCTGGCCAGTCCGAACCATCATGCGCTTGCCAAAGTCGGCAAAGATGTAGGTGCCGCTGCCGTGCTCATTGCAGCGCTGACCTCGGTATTGGTTGGCTTGCTGATTTTGGGGCCACCTTTGTGGCAGTCTATCCGATTTTCGTTCTTGCGTTAGCCTCTTGGTCGCTTAAGTTTGCCACGTTAACATGGCTCTTTCGTTTCGCTTTGGTACCGTCGGCTCTCCGCTGATGACGCCGCCTTCCCCTGGGGGAACTGTTGGAGGGATTCGCTATGCCGCTCAACTTGGTTTAGATGCTCTGGAACTGGCTTGGGTGCAAGGCGTGCGTGTCCAGAAGAGCACCTGTGCGGCGATCCGGGCCGAAGCCGAACGGACAGGAATAGCACTTTCTGTTCATGCTCCGTATTACATCAATCTCAACGCAGAAGATGACAAATGGCCCCGCTTACGTCAATATCTGATGGACGCGGCTCACTTTGGTTATTTGGCTGGGGCAACGGATATTGTCTTCCATCCAGGCTCTTACTTTGGCCGTACCCCTGATGAGGTGATGCAGGTCGTTTTTCCTCGCTTGGAAGCTTGTGTCCGAGAATTACGTTGCGCCGGCAACCCGGTCCGCCTTCGCCCTGAGACCATGGGCAAATCGGCTGTTATCGGTTCGCTCCAAGATACCCTCACTCTTTCCCAAATCGAAGGTGTCCTGCCCTGCTTGGATTTTGCTCACCTTCACGCTCGTTATGGCGATGGAAGATTGAACTCCTACGATGAATGGATGGAACTCTTAGAAGCCTATCAAAAAGCTCTCGGAACAAAAGCGCTCCAAGACCTCCACATTCACCTTTCAGGCATCGAATATGGACCTAAAGGCGAGAAAAACCACCTGCCGATAGAGGAAAGCGACCTCAACTTGGTAGCCCTCTTTCAGGCTTTGCGAGATGTCGGTGCTAAAGGCCGAATCCTTTCTGAAAGTCCTATCCTCGAACAGGATGCTCTGAAATTCCGGGCTTTGTGGATAGAAATTAGCGGCGAAAGCATCGAGTAGCTCGTTCGCTTGAAAGGGTAACTTTTGTGTTTTGCATGAATCTAGGGTGAGAATGCGCCGTCCATGAATCCTACTTATGCATCGGTTCTTTTCTTCTCAACGTTGGTTGCCCTCTGGTTTGCCAGAAGAATGTGGCAACACCGTCGAACGCCAGAAGGAAAATTTTTGCTTCTTCTGATTTTTTCCTTAGGAGGATGGTCATTTTTCTACGGCTTACACTGGCTGACCGGTCAAACATTCTGGCGATCTATCTGGATGAATTTGACCCTTTCTTGCACGCTTCTTGTCCCCCCTCTGCTTTTGCTGTTCCTTTGGGCCTATATCAACCCCAGTCGCCAATCGTACCAACGATTTGTCCAACTATTACTGATTGAACCGGTTCTTACCCTGGTTCTTCTCTGGACCGACCCGCTGCATGGTTTGTTTTATCACCAGATACCACCAAGCGGAATTGTCGTTGAGAAGGGTGTATGGTTTGGAGTGAACTCGTGGTACAACACAATTCTCTTGACCATAGCCCTTATAACCCTGGGGCGTGCTTGGATGGTAGCACCTATATCTTCCTATGGTCACTTTGGTCTGCTGTTCTTGGCAGTTATTTTACCGGTCTTGGTTAAAGCAGGTCTGAAGCTTGGCCTCTATTCTTCGTCGTTCGACTTTACGCCTGCCAGTTTCATTTTTAGCTATATCAGTTTGACGATTGCTTCGGTATGGACAGGCTTCCCAAAGATCTTGCCTATTAGCCGGGCAGCCATTTTCGACCGATTGAGCGACTTATACATTGTCCTCGATTCACAAGACCGAATCGTAGACATCAACCCAGCAGGCTTGGAAAAACTGGGGGCAAAAACGTTGCAGGAAGTCCTGGGCAAGCCTGCTCAACAGTTCCTGACACCTCTGGGATTGAGTTTAGGAGACAATCAAACCACCCTTTTGCTCCAACAAGAAATCACTCTTTCCTTAGAACCATTGCAAGTGTTCGATGTGCGCATCACGCCACTTTACGATGGTCAGGGCAGATACACCGGAAGATTATTAACTGCCCGAGATGTCAGCGAGCAGAAAAAAGCTCAACGGGCCGAACGTGAGCAACGTCGCTTGTCCGATGCGGTACGCGATATTTTGAACGACATCAATCTTGCCTCGAATTTCGATGAGGTCTTCAATGCTGTTCTCGACCGCGTTGGGAGCGTAGTCCCTTTTGATATGGCAACGTTTTTGTTATTGGACGATGCTGGCATTGCGCATGCCGTCTGCCACCGTGGTTATGATTCTCACCACTTAAATCCACCCCCCGAAGCATTTCATCTCCCCCTCAACCGATTTTCGACCTTAAAGCGCATGGTCGAGACACAATCGGCCATCCTTATTCCGGACACTCACAACAGCCCAGATTGGATTCGAATTGAGGGATTAGAGAGGATTCGCTCTTATATCGGCGCACCGATGAGCGTGCGCGGCAAGGTGATTGGTTTTCTTGACCTGATCAGTTTTACCCCTAACTTTTATCGCCCCGAACACGCTGAACGACTCCAGACCTTTGCCGCTGAAGCAGCGATTGGAATTGAGAACTTCCGCTTGCTGCGCGAAAGTCAAGAGCGCGCAGAGCAAATGAAAGCCTTATTTGAGATTGGCATGTCTCTAACTTCCGGCTTGGAACGGGACTATATTCTCAAAATTTTGTTCCAAAAATGTCGCCACATCGTTCCGGCAGATGCCTTCTACGTTGCTCTTGTCGAACCGGACACCAACACCCTTTCTTACCCTCTCTTTTATGATGGAGGCTACTTCCTGGAGGTACCCCCGCGGCCTTATCTCGAATCCGGTTTGTGTGGGCAAATTATCCAAACTCGTCAGTCCATTTATCTGCCAGATGTCTTGGACGAACAGACCAGTTCTTCCTATCCGATTATCCATCTAGGAGGCAAGCAGATTCGCTCATATGTAGGTGTCCCGATGGTCATCGGAGAACGGGTTATCGGTGTCCTCTCGATGCAAAGTTACCAACCGAATGCTTATTCTCTTTCCCAAGTTTGCTTGCTTGAAACAATCGCCTCCCAAGCGGCAATTGCTCTGGAAAATGCCCGTCTTTTCCAAGAATTAAGCCAGCGCGTCAACGAAATGCTGGCCCTTTTTGATATTGGCCTGACGATCACCTCTGGTCTCAATCTTAATGACATCATCCGAGGGTTGTTTGAAAAGTGTCGCCAGGTTCTGAACATGGATGCGTTTTACATCGCCATCTATGATGAAAAAACCGGCATGATTGAACATCCACTGGTGTATGATTTGGGTGAATACTTGAACGTTCCGCCTTGTCATCTTGACGAGAGGTCTGGACTGAGTGGGCATGTCATTCGCACCCGTAAAACCCTATACTTGCCAGACACGCACGATCCAAATGTCCAAGCTCAATACAAGATGGTGATTGAGGGACGACCTGCGCGCTCTTACTTGGGAACGCCAATGTTGATTGGAAATCAGGTGGTGGGTGTTATTTCGATTCAGAGTTACACCCCATACGCCTATGGCTCGGATGAAATTCGCTTTTTAGAGACAATTGCTCTACAAGCCGCAATTGCTATTGAAAATAGCCGTCTATATGCTCAGGCGCAGAAAGAGATTCTCGATCGCCGCTTGGCCGAACAACGTTACCGTGCTCTCTTTGAACAATCTCATGATGCCGTGATGATTGTTAGCTTCGAGAACAAGTATCTTGAGGTCAATTGGCGGGCAGTGGATATGCTAGGCTATTCCTTTGAGGAATTGCTCTCGATGCGCGCCAGCGACATTTATGCTTACCCAGCAGAAGGCCTGAAGGTTATCGAGCAACTGATTGCCGGTGAACACGTACCGATTTTTGAAACCACTTTACGCAAACGAAATGGAGAAGAAATGATCGCCGAAATTAGCGCCGAGTTGGTGTATGACCTTGAGGGACGTCCACTTCATATTCAAACCATCGTTCGAGACATTACCGAACGAAAACGGAATGAAATGGCGCTCAAGGTCGCCAATACCAAATTGCGCTCGCAGTTAGAACGCATCAAAGCTCTGCAAGCACAATTGCGCGAGCAAGCTATCCGCGACCCTCTGACCGGACTTTACAATCGCCGTTTTCTGGAAGAGACTCTCCAACGCGAATTCGCCTTAGCTAGGAGACATGGGACGCCGATTAGCCTGCTTATGCTAGATATTGATAATTTCAAGCAATTCAACGACACCTACGGCCATGATGCTGGCGATTTTCTCCTGAAGGAATTAGCTCTTCTGCTTCAGAAAGAGGTGCGTTCATCCGATATTTGCTGTCGCTACGGGGGAGAAGAATTTGTTGTCATCATGCCCGGAGCAGCGCTCAAGCAAGGGCTAGCGCGTGCTCAACGGTTGCGGCAACGATTTGAAGAAAAGCGATTCCCCTTCTTGGGGAAAGAGTTGCACGCTACCCTGTCTATCGGAGTTGCTTGCTATCCCAAACATGGAACGACCTGGGAGCAGGTCATCCAAGACGCCGACCAAGCGTTGTACAAGGCCAAATCTGCCGGAAAGAATTGTATTCGTTCAGCCTGAAACCGAGATCATCCCTTGTTTGCGCCCTGGCTCAGAGATTTCCTGGCGGACGGTCAGGAGGAGATTTTCCGCTTTAAGTTCATTAAGTGTATAACAGGGAGCTTTCAAATGATCGGCCAGCGCTTGGGCTAATCCTTGGTCGAACGAGGCGTGTTCCATGTTAATGACCACAGATCGGAATTTGTGCTCAGCGATTTGTTCCGCCACTTGGTATGCTTCTTCCTGCGGTGGCAATGAACCCATCGAGACATTCCCTGCGCCATCTGTGAGGACAATCAAAAGTGGTTCAATATCTGGATGCAGCATTGCTTCTTGAGTGAGCACTTGATAAGCCATGAGCAAGCCGGCCGAGAGTGGCGTCTTGCCCCCGACTGGAATATCGACCAGCGCTCGTTGCGCCAGTTGCACCGAGTTGGTCGGTGGAAGGACCAGGGTGGCGCGGTCTTTTTGGAAGACGATCAAACCGACGCGGTCGCGCCGTTGATAGGCGTCGGTCAACAAGGAGAGGATAGCTCCCTTTGTGGCGGCCATCCGTTCGGCAACTGCCATAGACCAGGAGGCATCTACCAGGAACAAGATGAGGTTAGCAGCCTTCTTGACTCGCACCTTGCGTTGCAAATCGCTTTTCTCGATGGCGAAAGCGAGTTGTTTTCGTTTCACGCTACGACGTTGCTGAAAAGGCCCAGCGGCACGCAGGGTTGCATAAAAGGCGATATCCTCGGTTTTGCCAATCGCCGGACCGGCCGGGAAGTAAAGACCAACCTTGCCCACGGTGCGTGTGCGCGCA
>JANWWB010000211.1 GCA_025056515.1 Anaerolineales bacterium | reverse complement strand
GCCGGCGTTGTGCGCCTGTTCATGGCGCAGCGCCCCCTCCAGCACGTGGGCGTTGACCTCCATCTCGCCCAGCACGTGCATCAGGTAAAACCGCCGCTCGCAGTACTCCAGCTGGTTGAGCATCGAAATGGGGAGGTAGTCGTCCATAGAGTAAATGGTAGAGAATGGTCAGTCGAGTTGCCAGAGGCCGAAATCGGCCACCCGCAAGGGGCGCTGGAGCGCCGCCAGGTGTGCGCCGGGGGACCAGGCCAGGCCGTGAAAGGCAATCGCCTCTCCATGCGCCCCGGCCTGTTGCGTTTCGCGCCCTACCAGCGGTTCCACCGCGCCGCGCAGGCCCGAAAACGCGGAGGAATGGCGCAGATGGGCGTAGAGGACGGTTTCGTCGTAGGGCGAAAGTTGAGGGCGGTCGCCCGTCAGGGTTACCGTCCAGCCGGGCCAGAAAGTGTTTGTCTCAACCGGTTCGGTGTGTACCTGCACCCTGCCCCAGCCGTACGTACGCTCGCCGCCCAGTTGCAACCGGTGGAGAGCATCGCGCCAACCCAGAGAACAGCCTGCTTTCTCAAAAACGAAGCCGAGCAGATAGACCGGCTCGCCCTCGCGGGTAGATGGGCTGATGTATTCGGTTTCGTGCAGCGACCCCTCCTCGGCGCTGTTTTTCGCGTAATTCAGGGCAGTGGAAGCATAGGTGTTCAGGCAGCACCAGGCGAACTCCTGCGGCTGCTCCCATGGCCAGAGCGTGACGCAGTGGGGAGCCGTGGAAGGATAGAAGTAACTGAAGGCCAGTGCATCGTTAACCTGTTGCCCCATGGCGGCATAGCTGGCATTCCCCTTCTCGCGCGCCAGGCGGGCGGTCAGCGCGCCCCAGAGCGCCTTACCGGTCAGGTAGGGGCGGGTGCGCTGGACGTTGCCCTGCTTAAACCAGCCCACATGCAGCGGCGAGAGCAGGCGAAAAGCGATGCGATACATCTTCCAGGTCGTCATGCCTGCTTCTCCTGCGTTTTTGGTTTCTGGGCGGCGGCCTTTGCCTTGGCCCCGTAGCGGACGTAAATCAGCGTCTGCTCCCACAGGCTTTTGACCAGGAGCAGGTTGTCCAGGTTGCTGGCCAGGTGGTTGGCGAGCCATTCCCGCACGTCGTCGTTGGGTTGCTTCAGCGCGAGCCCATCGGCGCCTAATGTTTTTGCCAGTTGCTCGCGAATCTTCCTCGCCATTTCACGCTCTTTGTTGCTGCGTGAGTCGAGAAACAGCACGCAGGCATACACGCCGTTTTCCTGCAGCACGCCCAGCGTCCTGGTCGCCAGGGTATCGAGGGCTTTGGCATCCTGAGCTTTGGCATCCTGAGATTTGTCATCCTGAATGGCATTGACAATGGCTTGCGCCGTTTTGGCGGCGAGTTGGTCAAGATTGCGCATGGTTCACCTCCCAGTGTTTGACCCGTCCGAAGCCGCGCGTGCCCATCCCGCCGATGCCCAGGTATTCCGCCAGCGCCAGGCCGGATTTGACGACATCCAGAGGCGATTGGGCAATGTCGTTTTTGGGAAAGCCTTTTCGATAATCATCTTCCACCACATCGAACCACAAGAAAGTGGCGCGCGGCAGGGCTTCGTAGGTGAAGAGCGCGCCCTCGGCGGCGGCGCCGGTGTGCGGGTCAATGCTGACCGAGGTGCGCACCTCCAGGTTGCTGTTGACAATTTGGGAAAAGAGTTTATCGGAAACCAGAACAACGCGGTTTTGCACCTCCGGCGGCACGTTCTGGATGGGGGGCGGAGACCAGTCCTTGCTTTCGCATTCCAGCATCAGCCAGCCGAGGTTGAGGTGCTTTTGTGTGGTCAGGCTTTGGGGCCACCTGGCCTTATCATTTGCCACGCTCTGGCCGTTCACACCAAAATCGGCCAGCGCCGCGGGGCTGGTGACCCACACCGGGCCGGCCAGCGAGTGAACCGGGAAGAGCAGCAAACGGGCGTCGAAGAGGCTCACCGCCCCGGCATAGCCACCGCCGCTGTCTTTGGCCGAGCCGAAGGTGTAGCAGATGGGGCAGGCAGCCTGACCGCAGCCTTTCTGCCCGGCGCAGCCCATCTTTTCGTAGCGCATGGCGGCGTATTGGCGGATGGCGCCGGAAAGCGAAGTGCCTGGCACTTTGGGCAGGTTGGTGCCCGGCTCACGGACGATGGAAAGGTCCACACGCCCCAGGCGGTAGCCGCCCGTGCCGATGTGCAGCGGGTCGAGGGTCATCAGCAAAAAGCGTTGATGGACATACAGAGAATTGCTCATACAGCCTCCTTTTCAGGTTTCTCTTTCTGAAGGGTCATGTAGATTTCAAGGGCATCGGACAGGGCGCCGTGCAGGGCGGCTTGTTCCAGGGTTTCACTCCACGCCCCGGCCTCGCGCAGCGCATCGCTGACAAAGTGGCGAAACGCTGCGCTCACCCCCAGCGTGCCTCGTGGTTCGCCCCAGGCCAGGCGCTTGCTTTCGATGAGGAATTCAAGTTGTTTGATTTGAGAGGCGCTTAAACGCGCACTGACCTGCTGCCAGACAGCCTCCAGAGTCGCAATCTCTTCCAGCAGGCAGGGACGCTGGCGCTTATCGGCGGCGCGGCGCTGTCCGCGTTGGTCATAGATGACCTCGAAACGGCGGGCAGTGGTATCCAGGAATTCGTAGTCGAAGGTGGAGGGCAGGAAGCCCACCTGGTCGTCCGGCTGCAGGTCGCAGACGTGCACCCAGTGTTCGCCATCCGGCCCCACAAACCAGCGGGAGCGGTCGGTCGGCTTGCCCTCGACGCGCCAGTAGGGATACCAGACATCTGGCGTCTGCCCATCGCCCATGACGGTGGGAACATTGATTTGCATCTGCCGCTCGCCCTGCTTGAGCGTCAGACAGACGGCGGAAGGCCAACCGTTGGGCGAGGGCGTACAATCGGTTTTGGTAAACACCTCCCAGGTTTCCAGCGGCGCCGGCCGTTCCAGCATCCGCCGGCCGGTTTCGATGGCGGCGGCGAGCGGCGTGCGACGACCGAAATAAACGGCCCCCAGCGTGAGCGGCAGGCGGTTGCGCACTTTGCCCATCTCACGCTCATATTTGGCCCTGATGGCCTTGACCACCTCCAGGGCGCGGTTTGCCGGCACCAGCGCCAGAAAGGTGCGCGGCTCGGCCAGGAGGGGGATGACAGGGGTGCAGGTCTCGTCCAGCAGGTTTACGTTCTCTGCCACAATCGCGCCCCAGACCTTGTTCCTGCCGCCGTAGCCGACCGGCTCTTCGAGCGTGAGCGTCCACCCCTGTTCTTTGGCTTCGTTCAAAGCCTTTTCTACCGGCCCGCCCAACCGCTTGGCCAGGTAGTCCAGGTTGTCGCAGGTGATGAAGCGCTTTTCATCACTATCCCATACCACGCTGATACGAACCTGATTTACGACCAGTTCGTAAGCATGGAACTTACCCAAATCCAGCTTATCGCGATTTTTTGGAACGATTTCCAGGCGTTTTTTCCCAGACGTAAGCAGTGCGTTTCCCTGTTCGTCCTTTTCCTCCAGCGCGGTTTGCCAGAAGCGCTGGGTGGTCTCCCAAATGCGGCGCAGGCGGGCGGGGGAGGGCTGCTGACGCATCAGAGAAAGGGCAAACCGCCAGGCTTCTCGTTGGGAATGGCTCAGGCCGGCATCGCTGACGTAAAAATCGTAAGTGTCAGTAAATCTGTTTCCCACGCGCTGATAGGAAAGCAAGAGATTGTTGAGCAAAGGTGTTTGCTGGGAGGGTTGGCCTGAAAGAGACAGCGCTTGAGTAATTTCGTTTAAGAATTGGACATACTCGAAGTCATAGTTGGAATTGTTGCGCTTGCTGTCCGTCAATGTCCGTTTGGAGGGTTCAAATGCCATCACGCTGGAGAGGGTTTGCCCGCCGAGCCAGTTCTCCAATCCAAATCGGCCTACAATCAGCGCCAGGCGGCCATTTTCGTCAGCAACTTCATCCGTCCACACGGTTGTCGTTAAGCTTTTTGCCCATTCGGCGGAGCGTTCCACCCGGCGGCGCTCGCAAATGCCGCAGACGTTGCGAGCCAGCGCCTTCTGGTTGAGCGGGCGGCTCTCCCCATCATATCCTTGAGGACGAATGCCACACACCGGGCAAACATCCGTCTTTCCCTTTTGATTTTGCCAGATGGCATCCGCTTTTTGGAGGTCTGGCAAAGGCGGCGGTAATTCCTGGCTTACCAGCTGACCAAAAGAAAGCATGTTCCGCGTTTTATCGCTCAAAGTCAGCGTGAATTCGGCTTCTCCTTCGAGTTCTTCTCTGGCAATCTCTTGCAAGCAGGTTTGCAAAGAATGACCATTCAGTTGGACGTTTAGCAAATCGGGGCTATCAGGCACAATCAACAGGCTACCGTTTTCATCGCGATAGATTTCGGTGCCCAAAGGATATTCTTCTTCAAGAATCTGTCGAACCCTGTCAAGCGCTCGTTTGAGTGCGCCTCTGCGCCCCAGCACGTCGGCGATTTTGGAAGAATTTCCCCAAAAACGCAAACCGTCTATCCCAACGCGCAGGATGCGCCAGTGATATTTGTCTGATATGTTGTTTTGCTTTGGGTCCTTCCAACCTGTCAACAGATTCTGTGCCAGGGCCGCCTTGAAGACTGCCACACTCGCAAAGGTTTGGTCGAACAAAGTGACATCGTTGACAGGCCGCCGCGTTTCGGCAACGGTCATAGAAAACAGGCTGTGAATTTTTTCCAAGAAGGCCGGGCGGAATGGAGACCAGTCCACTTGCGCCTGGGAGTTCTTGAGTTGAGCGAGCTGGACTTCCAGCCACGCATAGAAATCGTTGCGTGCATTCTGAATCTGGGCTGAGTCAAGAGGGGCGTTTTCGCGACCAAAGGCAGTAGATAGATATACATTTGCCTGTTGAACGGGAAAAAAGCGTTCCAGCGCTCCCTTCTCGCTGCCGGAGCCGCGCCCGTGTGCATCTTGCATCAGGCGTTCGAAGCCTGTTGACGCATTGGGATTTTGATGGCTGGTAATCAGGCTAGCGATACTGAGGTTATTAGCCTGAAATGCTGGAATGCCAATTTGCGCCCAAATCTGGCCGGGCCAATGTTCGGTGAGCAACTGATTGAGTTGAGATGGAACCTCTGAAGGGATTTGCGTGGCAAGCTCGTAGTTACCGCCGAGAAAACCCTCATGAAACTTTCCCAGCATGTGCAGCCACGCCGCCACTTCAGCCAGGAGCAGGGCGTTGCGGTGTTGTTTCAGCGTTCCCAGGTTAATGATCTGGCTCATGCGTCACCTCCCGTCGGCACAAGCGCATTTCTGGCTTCTTCAACCTTTTGTAACAGTTCGTCGAAACTTTCGAACTCTCGCTGGAACCAGCGCGGAGCAGGCGCGGCAGGTTTGGGCTGGGGTTCGGCCGGGGCAGTTTGAGTCATCGCTTTTCCCTCGCGCTCCCACCATTTCTGGGCTTTTTCGTATTCCTGGCGCTGGGATTTGGTCATCTTTGCCAGCTCTGCCTGGCTGCGCACGCGAAACGTGCCATCGGGGTTGAGATATTCATCCTTCAGTTTGCCGGGGGCTTGCAGGTACCTGGGCAACGATGGCTCGGCTGGCGTTGGCGCGGTGGATGTTGGGGGCGGTGTCTCTTCGAGGCCGACTTGCAGGAAGCCGTTTTCAAGTTTCTGCTCTGCCACCCCATACCCGCTGGTGCGCTTGGCGGAGAAGCCGTAGATGAGGAACATGGCTTGTAAACCTTCAGCAACGCGTTGCACATCCTCTGCCGCCTGGCGGCGGATTTCGGCTTCCTCCTGCCCGATGAGGTCAAAGGGGACGTAGAGCAGGGAAAAGACGCCTTTCGCGCCGGCGGGGACGCATTCCAGATAAATGGGGTGTGTACCCGCTTTGGTTTTGCGCGAGTGCGGGTTGATGACCTCAACGTCAATGCGGTCGAAGAAGGTAGGATAGAACATCAATCGGCCGGTGTGGTGAGGCAGGGATTCGTCCGGCTTCACCTGGTAGTACTGGCGCAACAGGCGCTCGTATTCGGCGCGCGCTTCCGGTCGGAGCGCATCGAGATAGGAGGCAAACCCTTTGGCTTGCGCCGCTTCTTCGCCCTGCTCGTCTCCAAAAAGCAGGGTTTGGACGAAACGCTCCCGGGCAAATTGCTCCGGCGTTAGCCCATCTTTCTTCTGCGCCAGGCGGATGTGCATCACCGTCCAGCGCAACAGTCCCTTCCAACCTGCCGCCGACATCACCGGCACTTTGAAGACCTTGTCCTTGCGTACCGGATTGACGCTCTCGGCCACATAAAACGGGTCATCGTCCTTGCTCATCCAGGGTTTGGCGAGGGTAAAGGTGAATTGCAGGAACCAGGAGCCGGGAGGAAGGATATCCATCGGTGGCGATGCAGGTGGTTGCAGACCGAGAGAGCGCAAACGTTTCCATTCGTCCGAAATCAAAGTATTGTAAGCATCTGGAATGCGATTCTTCTGGTCATACGTTCCATGGATAAGTGACACATACTTTTTCAGAGCATCTTCGCTGCTTTGGGTGACCAGTAAGCGTAGTTCGGTCGCTGTGTTCCCTTTAGGGGATTCGATGTACAGGTCATAGTTCATTTGTTACCTCCTGATAACAAATCCGAGAGATAGGCTTGTCCATTCGCCTGGTCACAGGAAAGCATGTGCCATTCATTCATATGTGGCGTGATGTTATTTTGCCGAAACACGAATTTCCAAATGCTATCGCCTTGCAATGCAGATTGAAGTTGCGTTAGGAACGCGTCCCGTTCTTTAGGATGACCTGCGCAAGGTATCCAGCCCCAGATGCGAAATTCCCATTGTTGATTGTTAATGCGATATGCGTAGGAAACTTGCAGCTTTGACGCAGTCGCAGGTATCTCTTTGTCCTTGTCAAAGATAAAGCGACAATTGGGGCACCATTTTTTCTTATCAGGGTCCTTCTTATCCGGTTTGATGCCGGGCTGATAACACTTCGGGCACACTCCTTGTGCTTCTCCAAAGACAAAATGTGTAGCGGCAGAATCAAGTTTGTGTTTCCATTCGTATCGTAACCAGTTTCGGATTGTTGGCGCGAGTGGAAGAACACCCTGGTTCACCAATTGCTCAAGTTTTTCTTTGCTCTGCTGAAGGGGTGATGGAGACGAACCATCTTCCAATTGCCCGTTCACTGCTTGTCTAATCCCATTTATGGTTTGCCACCATTCCCTGTTTTTTGGCTCACTGAATTGGAAACGAGCAAAGAAGAAATCTCGGAAATCCGGCAAAGTTTGGTTTCGCTGAGGTGATTGCCCATCAAGCCTTTGTAACCAGGCAAGATCAGACACTATATCTTTAGCCTGTATCACCCCATAGCCACTTGCTCCTTTTGGTCCCAAACTGGCATGACGGCTAATAAGGGCCAAAATGGTACAGATAGGTTCTAAATTGGCGTCTCGTAGCGGTATAAGGTCTAACACGATCTCGCCGATACGACTTTCGTTGAAGACAAACCAACCACCCGCCCGTTCACCTTTCTTTGTTTGGTGTTTTCTCCCGCTTGGTATCAAGATATTGCGTTCAGGTAAGAGACTTTGTCCATTCGATACTCTCAGCCGGAACTTGCGCGCCCAACCGGTGCAGCCGAAGAGATAACACGCGGCGCAGAGTTGCTTTTCGGGAGGGTCGGGCTTTTTCGGGTCATACTCGCAGCGTTTCTCGCTCGTCGGGTCGCAGGCATAGCCGCCCAGGCCGCGCACCAGGGCCTCGTACCACCAGCGCAGCGAACCGATGAGGCCGGTTTCGTGCAGGCGGTCGCAGGTCTGGCCTACCCCGCCGGTCCACAGGGGAGTGAGGGTTTTCAGGGTAATCTGAAGGGGTTGGTTCATTCCTGTTCCTCCTTTTGCGTCATAACACGCCTGGTCATCCCCATCCCCTGGGCGGTTTTGCGCCCCACACCGGTATAAAAGGCCAGGTCGGCCAGCAGGTGGAGGGCGCGCGCCAGGGGGGTATCTTCGGCGTGGACGAATTGATACTCCACCCGCCCCACCGAACCCAGTTGGGGATGATTCTTCAGG
>JANWWB010000198.1 GCA_025056515.1 Anaerolineales bacterium | reverse complement strand
TGCATCAGCGTTAACGCCTAGGGCTAGCAGAATATCCTGGCTGCGCGGGCCTTGTAAGGCGATGTCAATCCTGCGGGCATCGCCTTCTTTCGGATCGCGCAGGTTACGGATGATGGCATGATAACCATAGACGCGCGCCCCCGGGCGAGCATTATCCACCTTCACCCTCCCATCCCGCACCGCTTCTAACCAGGCGCGGTCTTTGTCATCGTTGGCAGCATTGACGACCATCAGATACCTATCCCATGCCAGCCGATAGACCAGCGTGTCATCAATCACATGAGCATCGGGGTCGAGCAGGTGGGTATAGAGACTTTCGCCGGGTTTGAGTACACCGCAGTTGTTGCCCACCACCGAGTCAAGGAAGGAAGCGGCTTCATCCCCCTCGATTTGGTAGACGCCCATGTGGGAGACATCGAACAACCCCGCCGCCTGGCGCGTGGCCACATGCTCTTCCAGCACAGATGTGTACCAAACCGGCATCTCCCAGCCGGCAAAGGGAATCATCTTGGCTCCCAGCTCCTTATGCACTTGATAGAGCGGGGTCTGACGCAGAGTCGTCTCAGGGGGTGTCCAATCGAAATCGGGACGAGCGGGAGCCGACCCTGGACCTGTTACACCAATAAAGTAAGGCTTGTCCTCACTGACAGGATTTCCCTCTGCTTGAGCCGGTGCTTCATTCACCTCCATAACCACCACCGGGCCGGGGACGCGGCGCTGGGTGCCGTCGGGTGTCCCATCGAGGTTAAAGGATACATACGTATCGGATAGATCACGCAACCAGGTCGCAGCCAGATTTGCTTTGTCGAGCGGCAGAGTCAGGCGATAATGATTCCATGCCAAAGCCGTTAGGACGCCATCAACTTCGCCGAGTGGGGTGATGATGCGCGTCGGCTGGCTCTGTCCGTATGGGAGAGCTGATAGGTCTGAAGTCACAATATAGTTGAGAAACTGGCGAACGTGTACGCCCTTCAAGTCATAGACTCCGGTGGTGGCTCGATCGTCCAGATAATAAAAGTGAGGGTAGCCATGTGAGGTCGGCTCAAAATCCATTCCCGCAGAGAGCGCCAGCTCACGAACTTTGATGCGCGCCTGATTGAGAATCTTGAAGTCCACTTTGGCGCGACGTTGCACCTTTCCCTTAGCGTTGATGTACGTGTGCGGTGTAGCAGCCAAGAGCACATCGGCAATGATGTCGGCCAGTTGGCGACATTTCTCCTCGTCAAAGCCGCGCTGGGTAATCCAGGGTGTGCCGAGGCGGATGCCTGATGGATCGAGGGCATTCGTATCGCCTGGGATGGTATTTCGATTACAGACAATGCCGACCACATCCAAGATGCGGGCAGCGTAATCACCACTGAGCGAAGTCCCGTCTGGGCCTTTGACAACTGAGACGTCCACATTGAGCATATGCGAATTGGTTCCGCCGTACGGAATGCGAAAACCTCGCTCTTTAAGACGTTCAGACATGGCCTGAGCGTTCTTGATGGTTTGGCGCTGAAGTTGTTCAAACTGCTTGGTGCGTGCCAGTTTGAACGTCAGGGCTAATGCAGCAAAGACTTGGACATGCGGTCCACCTTGCTCGCCCGGAAAGACGGCACGGTCAATCAACTCGGCGATGTCCGGATAGGTGGTCAAAATGACCGCCCCGCGCGGTCCATCTAACGTCTTATGTGTGGTTGAGGTAATCACATGAGCGTATCCAACTGGTGAAGGCACAACGCCCGCTGCTACTAGACCGCCAATATGAGAAATATCAGCAAGCAAATAGGCATCTACTGCATCGGCAATCTGACGGAACTTTTTCCAATCCGGAATCCACGGGTATGAAGAGTAACCGGCGATGATTATCTTGGGGCGATGTTCCTTGGCCAGTGCCATAACGCTATCGTAATTGATTTGTTCATTGTGGGGATCGACCGTATACGAGACGACGTTGTAGAATTTGCCTGAGCGATTCGCTGGAGAGCCGTGCGAAAGATGTCCCCCATGGAAAAGATTCATCCCCATGATTGTATCCCCTGGCTTCAACAGGGCATGATAGACAGCGTTGTTCGCCGGCGCACCTGAGAGTGCTTGAACATTGACATAAATTTGCTCCGGCTTGACGTTATTCGCAGCAAAGGCTTCGGCACAACGGCGCTTGGCAAGCGCTTCGATAATATCGGCGTACTCTGTACCTTTGTAAAAGCGAGGGTCAGAATAGCGGCGAAAGTCTGCCAGACGCTCGGGATAATCAAGCAATTCCTTCTGCGTCATCCGGTGATAAGACTTCTTGGGATAACCCTCGGCATAGATATTATGAAAGGCACTGGCAAGAGCCTCGCGCACCGCCAGGGGCGCCTGACTCTCGGAAGGAATCAAGATGAGTTTACGCACCTGACGCTCTGCTTCGATTTGGGTCAGTTCGTAGACCTCGGGGTCAAGGTCAGCAAGAGAACCGCGGAAAAGATAATCGCTCATGGGAACTCCGGGAGACAAGAAGTTGTTGAAATAGGACACAAGCAAATTGTAGGACGACTTGGGGAAGCGGTCAAGCCGAATTCCCCTCGTTCATGGCTTGGCCGGTAAAATGTGCGGCGACCAAACCGGCATAGACCAAGAGTGGCGGAAGGGAAACGAACAGGGTCAAAGCAGACAGTAAGAACAATACATTGAAGAGCGCAATTCTCACCAAGATAAAGTCAAGAAGAAGGCCTAAAAGCGCCGACGGGCTAAGCGCCAAGATAGGATGGGTTAGCAGCCTGCCAAGGTGAGTTGCCCTGCGCCAACGCTGCCATTATCGGCGTTAAGAATAGAGATAGACCAGCCAATAAAGCAGCGAGAAAGCCGATACGAAAAGGAGCCTTATCCCAGATACTGACAAGACAGAAGCATCCGCTACCCGCCCGATGCTCAAAGCCGGCGCAGGATAGAGTAGAAAAGTTGCAAACAAAAGCGGCAGCAGCCACAAGGCATTGACCAGAGCAAACTTTAGCCCCCAATGACCGGTGAGTCTTCCAATCATCGAAATCGGGGAAGATAGGCTCCTCCCCTGTGGCCACACGACGGACAACTTCGATTGTCCATGCCAAGACTGGAGCAGCGCCGATAAGCGTATACGTCAGCACGCCGGCCAAGATAAACTTCTTGAACCAAGCTTTGTCGTGAAGCAAAACACAAAGGGCGCACTGTAATTCAGGCGCATCTACGATTGTCCAGCCGTCCTTTTGAATGATTTTGCTTTGTTGTATATGAGTTTTCGTGTCCTTGCGAATATGGCGCTTGCCTTGAACGATGATCTCGTGAGTTCATGGGGGATGCTTTGGACGGCTGGCCAACTTCGCAAAGACTTTCTGAGATTTTGCTTCCCTGTAACAGGGCAACTGTATTTTATCAAAACAACAACAAGACTCCCGAATTCCCTCGGAATGCGGAAGTCTTCTGAGCGGATAGTGGGCGCAAAGGGACTCGAACCCCTGACCTTCTCTGTGTAAGAGAGACGCTCTAACCAACTGAGCTATGCGCCCAAGATGGGCTACCCTAGGGAGAGCAAGCGCAGATGACCTCGAGTTTGATAGCGTGCGCTAGCAGTATTATAGTGTAGATGTGGAAAACTTGACAAGACGTACGAGCTGAGGTCCAGGGATAGGGACGGACATTTGCGTTTGGTCACCACAGCCTTGGAAGACGGCCAAGCCCTGGTCTCGTGCTAGACGACGAAGGCCTCTGAAGGATTGGGTAGACTGCTTCGGCAGCTCACTGCCTCACAGTGACACGATGCCCTAGTTGGCAACAAAGCACTACAGGTTTTCTAGAGGTGAGTCACGTGTTTTAGAGCAATCTATCTTCTTCAGCGATGAAGTGCAAGTTGTGAACCTTTCTGCAGCTTGCGGCAAAACACCACACTTTGCCGTCCATCCTTCTTTTCCCGTTTTGCGATATAATCCAATTGTCAGACAACTTCTTTTTCTTGCCAGGAGTGTCCCCATGTCTAGAATTGATCTCACCATCTATCCTGAACGCCGTGCCCGTGCTATCCAGCGCGCTCGCGAGCGGAATATTATCATCCCCACCTTTGCCCAGATGAAAGACCCGGCCAAAATCCCGGCTAAAATCAAGGAAGAATTGAGAGACATTGGCTTATGGGATGTTCACCCGCGCAACTTGTTCCGCATCACTTGGCACAATGAACCAAAGGCCAAGGGGGGTGGTTTTGGCGGTGTCAACTGGATGGAACTTCCCCCAACGTTGACCGGTGTTCCAGCGCGCATCATCGTCTTGGTCGGTAAGTGGTTTCCCACCGGCGCACACAAGGTTGGTGCGGCCTTTGGCTGTCTTGTCCCGCGACTGGTCACAGGTCAATTCGACCCGACAACGCAAAAGGCCGTCTGGCCCTCCACCGGCAACTTCTGCCGCGGCGGCGCGTATGATTCGGCTTTGCTTGGTTGCCAATCCATTGCCATCCTGCCAGAGGGCATGAGTAAGGAACGCTTTGACTGGCTTGCCAAGATTGCAGGCGAAGTTATCAAGACCCCCGGCTCGGAATCGAACGTCAAGGAAATCTTTGATAAGTGCTGGGAACTACGCAAGTCCGGCGAAGATTTGATGATTTTCAACCAATTCGAAGAGTTCGGCAACTACTTGTGGCACTATGAGGTAACCGGTCATGCGATGGAAGAAGTAGTACAGCAAGCTGCCGGGCCGCGTGGTGTGTATCGGGGCATGGTCTCAGCGACCGGTTCGGCTGGGACAATCGCCAGCGGCGACTACATGAAGCAGGTCTTCCCAAGCAGCATCATTGTTGCCAGTGAAGCGTTGCAATGTCCCACCTTGCTTGAAAACGGCTTCGGTGCGCACCGCATTGAGGGCATTGGGGACAAGCACGTGCCATGGATCCACAATGTCAAGAACACCGATTTAGTGGTGGCCATTGATGACAATGCCGTGGTCAGCCTTGCTAGATTGTTTAATGAACCCGCCGGACGGCGTTATCTGGTCTCGAAAGGCGTCCCAGAGGCGCTTGTGGCCAATCTCGACCTGCTTGGCTTTTCGGGGATTTCGAATGTATTGAGCGCCATCAAGGCCGCCAAGTATTACGAGATGGGTGAGGATGACATCATCATCACGGTGTTAACCGACTCGATGGAGTTGTATCAGAGTCGCCTGAAGGAGATGCGTGAGGAATACGGCGAGTATACCGAGCGCGATGCCGCTGCTGACTATGCGCGCTGGATTCTCCAGCAATCCACTGACAATTTGCTCGAACTGCGTTACACTGACCGTCGTCGCGTCCATAACCTGAAATACTTCACCTGGGTTGAACAGCAAGGCAAAACCTACGACGAGATTGTTCGCATGTGGAACGAGAGAGACTACTGGACAGCGGTGCAGAGACAAGCGGAAGAGATTGATGCGTTGATTGAGGAATTCAACGCCGAAGTAGGGCTGTTAGACTAGGAGTTGGCTGGTCAAACATGCAGGCCACCCGTTCTTGCGGGTGGCTTGTAGCTTTTTGAGAAGACCGAGGAATGATTTATTCTTTTCAAAATCTGAGTGTCTAAAGACGCACGGCTTCCTCGCCATCCCGTTCAACTTTTGCAAGGTGCTCAAAACAAACATGCCCTCTGACCGTCAGAGGGCATGTTCGCTTTAGGGGAAAACACTTATCGGGTTGCCTGCGCTACCACGGCCGCAAAAGCCTGTGGGTCGCGCACGGCCAGGTCGGCCAGCATTTTGCGGTTGAGCGCAATCTTGGCCTTCTTCAGAGCAGCCATCAAGCGGCTGTAAGTCGTGCCGTTCAGGCGAGCAGCTGCGTTGATGCGCGCAATCCATAATTTGCGCAGATCACGCTTGCGGACGCGTCGGTCGCGAGTCGCGTACCACAGACTTTTCAGCATCGCCTCGTTGGCGCGCCGGAACAGCCGGTGCTTTGTTCCACGCTGACCTTTGGTAAATTTCAAAACTTTTTTGTGACGTAGATGACCTTTCGGTCCACCTTTAACACGTGCCATATCGGATGTATACCTCCTGCAAGCCT
>JANWWB010000194.1 GCA_025056515.1 Anaerolineales bacterium | reverse complement strand
CTTGAGGCGAGAGCTTTTCTTCTTGTCGAAGCAAGAAAAGAGCATTTTGGATAGCTTGTATCGGATTATTTAACTCGTGTGAAATCGAGGCAAGTAGGCGACCAGCCAAAGCTAGACGTTCGCTCTGGAGCAATTGCATGCGCGTTTCTCGTTCCTGCCGCAAGGCGTTTTGTAAATCCTGATAGAGTTGTGCCTTTTCCAGTGCAACTGAAAGTTGGTCTGCCACTGCATGGAGTAGGTCCATCTGATGTTTATGGATTTGGCGTGGTGGTTTTTCTTGGATATCTAGCACTCCCCATACCTGGTTGTTGACTTTGATAGGAATGGCCAATTCCGATTGAGTTTCTTCTAAGAGAGGGTGTCGCACATGGAAAATAACCGCATCCACGTCATTCGTGAAAAAGGCTTCTCCAATCTCTGCAACATGACCGACAATCCCAGAGCCAAATTCAATAGCATATTCTTGCTCTAGCAGTGCTTTGGCATGCTCTCCACTGGCTGCACAAATGACGAGTGCGCGACGTGTGTGGTCCACCAGAAAAATTTGAGTGTGATAGAAGCCAAAAAGCTGGTTAAGTAAATGGACGGTCTCGTAGAAGAGTTCTTGTGGATTCAAAGTCGAAGCAAGCATCCGGCTGATTTGATACAAGGCACATAATTCTTGTAAATCTTGCCGGGTCGTTTCTAATAAGCGTGTATTTTCGATAGCTATTGCTGCGTGGAAGCTTAGGGTTTCGAGCAGGCTAATATCTTCGGCGGTAAAGGCAAAAGGTAAGTCGCTTTCTACACTCAGGGTGCCAATGACCTCGCGGTTGCTTTTCTTGATGGGTACGACCAAAAGGGAACGGTATGTCACCGATGTAGAAGGGGGGATGAAGTGCTGTTCATTGCGAATATCAGGGACGTAAATGGTTTTACCCTCTGAAATCGCTCGTCCTGCAATCCCTTTCCCTAGTTGCATGTTCAGTCTTGTCTTAACCAGTTTTCGTTTGCCTGAGACTGCTTTTGGAATCAGAATGTGTCGATCTTGTTCAATCAAATGCAGGACCACGTTTTGAGAATTAGGAATCAGTTGGTGAGCTGAGTCAACCACTAATTGCAGTAAAGGTTCTAGTCCTACGGTTTCGGTCAGGTTGAGGGTTTGAGCAATTCTAGCAAGCGCCTGACTTTGTTGAAGTTGTTTCAAAAAATGTTTCTCTTGTTGACTTCCCCACAGAAGCAGCAAAGCTTGCCAGCCAGTCCATTGGATACCAATTTTGTGCTCTTGCGCTAAAGGAAGAGACTGTTCAAAGTGAATCACCAGAACACCCAGTAAAGAGCCTGCCATGAGCAGAGGTACAACAAGCTCACCTTCTGCTGGCACCTCAACATCCTCTAGGTCTGAAAGAGGAACCATCTTGGCAGGCATTTCCGGCGCTAGGATGACCATGTGGTTATTGGATGGAAACTGCTCAAAAATATCGTTTGTGATCAAGATTTGTTTGGCCAAGAGCGATGGTGGCGGATTCATGGAGCCGGAACTGGCTAAGACTTGGATAGTCCCTTGCTTGTCTGATGTTAGCAGGTGAACCGACTTAGCGCCCAGAAAATCTCGTAATTGTTCGGTGAGATACGAATATCTTTCTTCAGCAACTGTGGTCTCTAACCATTTTGGGCCGAGTGTGCTTAGCAAGTCTGCAAGTTTTTTACACCTTCCCAAGTAGTTGGTTAGTGTTTGGCGTTGTTGCCTTTGCAACTTTATCAGACCAACTGTATATCCTATAAGGATAAACAAGAACATCAATGGCCAAGCGGTGAGAGCGCGTTCCCAAGTTGTTAATTTCCAACTTATCGCAAGCAATGCACCTGTTAGGGCTGTCAGGAATCCACTTATTCCACCTGCATAAGGGCCAAAGAGCCAACCTGCTCCCATCACCGGTATTGTTAGCAGGAAGAAAAGAGCATGGATACCGATAGTAGACCTGGCGAGATACAATATCGCCAGGTCAGCGAAGATCAGAGAAAACAAGAACAGTACTTGGTTTCTAGAGAAGGTCGAGTTCAGGAATTGACGAAAATAGGACATGGAGCATGTGTCGCAAGATTTACAACTCTGAGGGGCAAACTTATTCTGAAATTATAGCCCTTGCATGCTGGATAGCTGTATTTTGTTGTCTACTTTCATTTTAGCATGGATTTTTGAGCCGGGCACGAGTTCGGCCTTTGGCAGGCTTTTCAATCTTTCACTCTGGGGGTACTCGCCGTGACATGATACTCCACGTTTGCGACGAAGCAAGAAACGCTCTTTCAGGTTTCCTGAACCCAGGTCAATTGTCTCGTTGTAGCGTCTGTTTGACCAGACGGCGTACCCAACCACATTTCAATACGCCGAAAGGCTTCGATGTATCCCATTTCGAAAAAGGCTGGTAGATGAGCATCTTGAAGAGGGATATTTTCAACCAGCGTGTCCAAACGAGGATATTGGTGATGAAGGTGAGACAAAAAGGCATGTCCTATAGCTTTCGGATGACCGCGCTCGGTAAGGAAAGCAAAACGGGTTAGGGTGAACTGTTGCCGTTGATAGACCAGCCACCCCTCACTGTCATCCGCTAGGGTGACTCTCAAACCTGATACTCCTTCTATGTTAAAGAACGTCTCGTTTTGGTTCGTCCAAGGATAGAGATTACGCCGACGCCGCAGCAAAGTGAGAGCGGCATCGCTTTCTAAACGTTCTGCATTGGCTACGACAGGGTCGGTAACCTGGTTGATAGGCGAACGTCGCAAGACTAGCAACTCCTGGACCTCTTGAAAGCCCAGTTTATGAAATAGCCGATAAGCGGGCAGGTTATTCTTAATCACTTCTAGCATGATAAAGCCAATCCCTAAGCGATAGGCGTTTTCCAAAAGGCCTATCATAAGGGCTTCGCCGATGCCTTTGCGACGCGTGGTAGGCAAAACGCCCAACCGCGTAATCCAGGCGCGACCTGGTCGAATCCCTAACATGCCTAGACCTAAGACTTCCCCATCTTCGTGAACGGCCACCAGCGAATCCTTGAGACTAACATCGTACGCGGTGATGTACTCTTGTAAACGCCGCGCATTCATCGGCATAGGAATCAAGTAATCTACCCGAGTTTGGTTGTAAAGAGAAACCAACTGTTCGATTGTGAATCGGTCGGCAGAGACGAGCTGGAAAGAGGCGAGAGACATCATTGTCGGTGTTTAGGCATCGTTGTGTGCCCAGAGCTTTCAAGGCGATAGCTGCCTCAAGGCTTTTTGAATTTGCTCGATGAAGTCTTTTACTCTTAAGATCGGCTTAGGAATATAACCGTTGCAACTGTAGCTTTGCACCATTTGGCGCGCCGTTTCCTGTGGCCAAGCAGTGAAAACAAGAATTGGGATTGCTTTTAGGGATGGTTCTGTTTTTAACCAGGCGGCCAAGGTTTGACCATCGTAATCGGGTAAGCCCAAATCTAGCAAAATCAGGTCAGGGTGGTGTTCTAGAGCTAGGCGAAAACCGGTTTCAGCATCTGCGGCATGAAGAACGCGATAACCATGAGCGGTGAGAGCCTTTTGCACCAATTCCACAGTATCGCTCATATCTTCAATAACCAGAATCGTTTTCACAGCGATACTCTCCGTAGCTAGGGTGAACGAGAACATTCGCCAGCCCAGGTTGTCGATTCTCCTCAAGGGTGTGCTTGAATGATTGGAGAAGGCGCAAGAAAGTTTGGGCAGGTAGACCTCCCTAGTCGTCTAGCCTACCTGCCCCATTCTACATCAGGATTACTTAACCGTACTTTTGCTGGAATTCTTTCATGAATTCGACCAATCTTTCCGCCGCCTCGACCGGTACAGCGTTGTAAAGCGAAG
>JANWWB010000177.1 GCA_025056515.1 Anaerolineales bacterium | reverse complement strand
CATCAGCGTGCGGGTCTGCACCCAGTAACTCAAGCCAAAAAAGGCTATTAGGAGCAAGAAGGTGGTATGGACATACACGTCAATACCGGCAAAACGGCCAATTTTCCATGACCATTTCATAGGAACCCTCCCAGAGTAATCTAGACAAATTCAATCCGATTGTAGCAACCGAATGTTAGCAATGCTTCAGAGATAGGTAAAAATCTCATCAGCGAGACATCGGCCGGTTTGCCGCATCCAAAGACATCGGCTGCACCATCGCACAGAAGCCTATATTTCCACATAGAGATTGTCGTCTTCGACCACAACCGGATACGTTGCTAAGGGAGCAGGGCGTTTGCCCATGAGGAGCAAGCGGCGCGACCAGTTCGGCAAAGGGATCCCCGCCAGACCTCTCACCCAATCGAGATTTTCACCTGTGCTTAGGCGAAACTGGCTGTTATGGAACGGACATGTGATGGTATCACCTTCTACCTTGCCGCCTGCCAGCGGCAAACCGAGATGCGGACATCGGTTGGCAACGGCGCGGAAACCGTCCGGGACACGGATGACCAGGATGGAATGACCCTCGACGTTAAAAACGGCACGGTTGTTAGCAGGGAAATCAGAAAGCTTGACCAGAAAGATACGCTTGGACATAGGGTTCTCCTTTTGGAATTGACTGACTGGCTTCCCTTATTTCAGACTTTCCAGCAGAGCGACGGTAGCCTCGATGACTTGCACCTGCTGCATTTCTCTCGAAATTGTAGCAAAATTGTCACCTTTTTGTATACCATACCAACCGAATTGCGCATGATTGCCGCCCTCGATGACGACCCAGACGGTATCGGGCGGCAAAAACGGACGCGAGGCGGCGATTTTATCGGGCGTCGCCAGACCGTCCAGGGAGGCCGAAATCGAGACGACGCGCAGGCCTGACCGGCTGAGGTCATCGGACGCGGCCGGGTAGGCGGCCCACAGAACGAGTCCCTGCACGGACCCCGGATTGGCCGCGGCAAAATTGGCCGCCATCGCCCCGCCGAGGGAGTGTCCGCCCACCGCCCAGCGCTCGATTTCGGGATGGGCGGCGATGACCTCCGCCGCCGCGTCCGGGTCGAAGACGGCCAGATTGAGCGGCATACGCACCATGGCGACGAAGTAGCCCCGGTCGGCGATGGCCTGCGCGGCCGGCGCATAGGCGCGGAAGTCGACGCGCCCGCCGGGGTAGAGAATCAGGCCGACGGTCGGGGCGCCGCCGTCCGGGACGAAGGTCAGCCAGCGTTCGTTTGCGCCGAGGTCGTTCAGCCCCGGCACGCGCTCGAAGACCTCCGGCATCGGCCGGGCCGGGGTCGAACCCCAGACGATGAAAGCAAGAACCGCAAGTCCCAGCAAGCCGAGGACGGCGAGCAGGAAGCGGAAGAAGCGGGACGGTTTTTTATTTTTCATAAGACAAGATTCCTTGGCCTGTAGGTCGGATTAGCCTGCGTGATCATGGGACTGCAAGACTCTGAGACGGAACGCGCACAATCCGCCGATAGGCAAACCAGACCGACCAGCCGAGCAGGAGCGCCGAGAAGACGCCCGGCGCCCAGACGCCCAGCGAGTCGAGCAGGAAACCACCCACTGTCGGGGCGATGACGCGAGTGATGGATTCGAGCGCCCCGGCCAGTCCGAGCGTGCCGCCTAGTTCGTCACGCGAGACCGACTTGGTCAGCGCCGACTGGATGACGGTGTTCAGCACGCCGCCCGAAACCGCCAGCGGCAGCAGGACAATGAGCAGGGTAACCAGGTCGCGGGTCAGCGCCCAGCCGATGAAGGAGAGTCCCATCACCCACAGGCCGGTGATGATGAGGCTGTTTTCGCGGAAGCGCTTGGTCAGCCATCCCATCAGCCCGCCCTGGACGATGACCGACAGCAGGCCGACGTAGGCCAGGATGTAACCGGTCGTGTCGGGCGTCAGGCGGATGGCCTGGGCGAAGAGCGAGAAGATGCTCTGGAAGAGGGCGAAGGCCATCCCGTAGAAGAAGCGCAGATGCAGGAGCGGACCGACGCCCGGGCGGCGCAGAGCTTCCAGCAGGGCGCGCAGGGTGAAGGGCGGGCGTTTCACCTGCGCGATGGCCTCGCGGCGCGCCAGGGTGAGCGATTCGGGGAGGAAGAAGTAGATGTTCAGCAAATTGAGCATCGCCACGCCCGCGGCGACGAAAGCCGGGACGCTGTAACCGGCTTTGCTCAACAGACCGCCGGCGGCGGGTCCGATGATGAAGCCCAGCCCGAAGGCCGCCCCGATGAGACCCAGGCCGCGCGCCCGGTTCGTCTCGTCGGTCACGTCCGAGATGTAGGCCTGGGCAACGGTGATGTTGCCTGCCGTCACCCCGTCGAGGATGCGGGCGAGGAACAGGACGCCCAGCACGAAAGCGTTGGACGCGGAAGGGGCGATCAGGCGCGCCAGTCCCTGCCCGAGCGGGGCAGCAAAACCGAGCAGCAGGAAGCCGAGCAGCGTGCCGAAGACGCTCAGCAAGAGAATCGGACGGCGGCCATACCGGTCGGATAGACGGCCGAGGATGGGCGCGCCGATGAGCGAGGCAGCGGCGTAGGAGGCCACCAGCAGGCCGGTGACGAAGGGCGTCGCGCCGTATTCTTCGGCGTAGTAGGGCAGGAGCGGCAGGATGAGGCTGAAGCCGAGCAGGTCAACGAAGACGACGATGAAGAGGGGGAAGAGTTTGGAGTTTCTCATGAGGTGAGCCACAGATGACAGCCACTTGCACGGATAGATGAATTATTCGTACCAGACGGTGACATCCTCCAGCGCCTGGGTCTTGAGCCAGATGCCAGGGAGGCGGCGGAGTTTGCCCCAAGCGCTCAGATGGGCGCGGCGGGTGAAGACATCGTAATCGTGCGCCTCGATGTCTTCGAGGATGGCCTCGTAGAGGTCGGCGGCAGCAGCGATGGCAAAACGGCCGTCCGGGTCGAGCAGGGCAATCCCCGGCCAGGACTCGGCATAGAGACGGCGCACCCGGTCAATCTGGAAACGCATAAACTTGCGCCAGGCAGGAGTCACCTTGCCGGCGGCGATATCGGCCTCGGACAGGCCGAAGAGCTGCAAGTCTTCTTGCGGTAGGTAGAGGCGGCCGTTACGCCAGTCTTCACCCACGTCGCGCAGGATATTGGTCAATTGTAGTGCCACGCCCAGCTTAATGGCATACGGAACGGCCTCGGAGCCACGAAAACCGATGATGTGCATCGCCATCAGGCCAACGGTTGAAGCAACACCATAAGCATAGGCCGCCAGTTCATCAAAAGTCTGATAGCGAGATTTGGTCAAGTCAGAGGCAACACCGTCCAGAAGTTGTTCGGCGTATCGGGTTGGAATGCTAAAACGAGCACGCGTATCGGCCCAGGCTAAAGCGACCAGGTCCGCATCAGAAGGATGCGCTGAGAGCGCCCGAGCGCGCCAGGCGTTGAGTTCATCCAGCCGCCCGCCGTGCAGGCTGCGGTCCACGATGTCGTCGCTGACTCGGCAGAAGGCGTAGAGGGCGCGCGCCGCTTGACGTTTCTCTTTTGGCAATAAACCAGAAGCCAGATAAAAGGTCCGGCTATGCTGGCGGGTAATTTGTTCACAAGCTTGGTAGGCACGCTCTAAGAGATGCGAATCAAGCGTCGCAATCGGGGGCAGAGTGAGTTGTTCAACGCCTTCATGGGCCAAGCTCAGCAAGCGGGACTCCCAGGGCAAGGTCGTTGGCGCAATCATCGGATACCTCCAAAAACGATCGAGGGGTGAGAGAAACGCTGCAAACAAGGTGAGAAACAGACGACGGAAAACACGGCGTAGCCTCATAACTTTGTCGGTAGGACAACCACTGCAGTTACCATACCGGTAAGACAACCGATAGCAGCTGTCCCAGACTTGCTCCTTCAAGATTCGTTCGGTAGTGAGTTTAGCCGAGAGAAGGACAATCGGCAGGCCGGTGCCGGGATGGGTGCTGGCCCCGGCGAAGTACAGGTTGCCGTAGCGGGCGTGGCGGTTGTGCGGACGCAGGTAGCCGACCTGCATAAAGTTGTGGCTGAGGCCAAAAGCCGAGCCTTTTGCCAAGTTGAGGGTGCGAAGATATTCGGGCGGTCCCATCGTCTCCTCGAAGAGGATGCGGCGGCCCAGGTCTTTGACGCCAATGCTTTCCAGGCGCTCGATAACGAAGCGGCGGGCGCGGTCACGCAGGGCGGCCCAGTCCTGCGGTTTGTTTTCGTCCAGGTGGCCGACCGGCACGAGAATCATCAGCCCATCGCCATCGGCGGGAGCGAAGGAGGAGTCGGTGCGGGAGGGAGCATTGACGTAAAATGAGGGCGTCTCCGGCAAAGTCAATTCCTCGAAAATCTTGTCGAAGGACGGCTTGTACTCGTTATCGGCGAGGAAGACGTTGTGGTGGAGAATTTCGGGCGATTTTTCGCCTTTCACGCCCCAGTAGAACATCAGCGCCGAGGAGGTGAATTTCTTTCGCATCAGTTTGGCTGCCGAGCCGTCCTCGGGCAGGAGGTTGGCGTAAACGTAGGGCAGGTCGGCGTTGGCGACGACCACATCGGCCTTGACCAGCGTCCCGTCTTCGAGAACGACGCCTTCGGCGCGGCGACCGTTCACCTGGATGCGGCGCACCGGCGTCCCGTACTCGAAGCGGACGCCGAGGCCCTCGGCAATCGCCGCCAGCGTCTCGATGGGACGGTAGAGGCCGCCCTTCGGGAACCAGACGCCGTCGCCGAGTTCGGTGTACTGGAGCAGGGAAAAGGTGGCCGGGGCGTCGTAGGGGCTGAGGCCGAGGTACATGTTTTGGAACGAGAAAGCCGCCAGGAGGCGCGGGTCGCGGAAGTAGCGGCGGGTGTTGGCGGCGTGTTTGGTCAGCGCTTTGAGTTGGAAGAGGAGCGGTAAGTTTTGCGGGGCAAAGTAATCAAGCAGCGAGTAAAAGTTGCGCCCGACGAATTTTTCGAGCGAGAGTTGATAGTGCTTGTACCCTTCTGCCATAAAGTTCAAAAAGCGCTCGAAAGAGCCAGGTTCAATCGCGTCAAGTTGCTCGCGCATGAACGGCAAGCGATAACTCAAGTCAAGGCGCGTGCCATCATGGAAGTGGACCCGGTAGGTTGGGTCGAGATGAATCAATTCCAAGTGATCTTCCATGCGCTCGCCGAGGGCAGAAAAAGTCTCCCGCCAAACGTCCGGCATTAAAAAAAGGGTCGGACCGGTATCAAAGCGGAAGCCGTCGCGCTCGATGACGGCTGCGCGTCCACCGGGTTTTTCGTTTTTCTCGAACACGATCACACGATGACCGGCCTTAGCCAAGCGTCCTGCTGTAGCAATGCCACCGATTCCGGCACCGACAATGGCAATGTTCATAAGGTTTTGCTCCAAATCAGCTCAGAGGTTAGATGGTATGCAAGCATTATAGATTTGTGTAACGATTTTGTCAAGGTTTTGTATTGGTTTTTGTTTGTAAACCTTGACAAAATACAAACAAACGTGTACACTAGTACTCGCCCGCCATCGCAGAGAAACGTCTGACAACAAAGAAACGTCTGACAAATTGTTGATGATGACTGACGAACCTCTTTATAACATTGGCGTCGTGACCCGCCTGACCGGTGTGCCGGTCGCCACCCTGCACGCCTGGGAGCGTCGTTATGGATTCCCGCAGTCGGCGCGTACGTCCGGCGGACATCGGCTCTACTCGGAGAAGGACATCGCCCGTCTGCGCTGGGTGAAAGCCCAGGTGGATTCGGGGATGACCGTCAGTCGGGCAATTGCGGCAGTGCGCGCTCTTGAGAGCGAAGGACGTTTGTTCCTACCTGCTGCGCCGGAGGTTGCTGCACGTCCTGTCCCGGAGACCACCTCCTCGCACTCCCTGCGCGACGCCTTGGTCGAAGCGCTCATCAGCCACGACCTATCACGCGCCGACCATATGATGGGCGACATGCTAGCCTTCTACTCCCCTGAAGCTCTGACCACCGAGATCATCGGCCCGGCGTTAGCTGAAATCGGCCGACTGTGGGAAGAGCGGCGCATTACCGTCGCCACCGAACATCTGGCCTCGAACTACCTGCGCCACCGCCTGCTGATGTGGATGGTGACCGGGCCGCCGCCGAAGCCGGTCAATCCGATCGTACTCGCCTGCGCGCCGGAAGAATGGCACGAGGGCAGTCTGCTTATGTTAGGGGTGTTGCTACGGCGCAAGGGTTGGCCGGTGGCTTATCTGGGCCAGAATGTTCCTTTTCCTGATTTAGCCGATTTCGTGCGCCAAATTCATCCGCCCCTGGTTATCCTGGTAGCCATTCGAGAAGAAACAGCACGCCATTTATCGGAATGGCCGCGGTGGATTGTTCAGGCAGGAGGAAAACCGATCGTTGCTTTTGGCGGACGTGCGTTTGTCGTCAATCCAGCTTTGCAAGCGCTGGTCGCTGGCTTGTATCTGGGGAATACTATTCAGGAAGCGATGAATCGTTTAGAAAATCTCCTGTCACAGGCTTGAGCACACAGCTTAGCCTTCCACAGAAGAAGAACATCCCTGACTACCCAGGCATCACAGCCATATAGTTGTCTTTTCTTGAAACAACGTGCCCATGAACCTCTGTTTCATGCACGGAAGCCCCCGATGAAAATACCATCTCAAACAGAAAGGCCATGCCACTCATCAAGGCGCACAGAACGACGAAGAACCCGAAATCACCACAATCCCTCGCGAGTTGCTTGGAACAGAGGGGAAAAGCGCAAGCGATATGAACGCATGGTCTTCAGACATCGCAAGCTGATCGATGCGACGCCCACACCAGTCAAGCCGATTTTGGTTGACAAGATAAAACACTCACGGTGAGATTTGCGTCGAAATTCGTCGTCGAGAACGATAGTCCTGAAGGAGAAAGGGAAGGTAGAGCAAAAGGCTGGTGAGCAGGCCAATCCCCTCCATGTAAAGGATATACACCGGCCAATCCGGAAAGAAATCGAGCAAGCTAGGAGTGGCAGGTTTTCCGTTAATCATCAGGTAATTTGAGCCAATCGCTCGATTCAGGAAAAAGACCGGCACCATATAGATATGAATGCCCACCAACACGCGTCCCAGAGATTTCCAAGTGGGACGAAAGCCTTCCACGACAGTCATATAAATCGCTGTGGTGATGATCAGACCGTGCGAAATAAAGGTTTGAAAGAAACGGAAGTGCGGAAAGCCATAGATCCCCAAATCAGGGGTCAAGACCGCCTGAATTGCCCCGCCGATGCCTAGGAAATAGGAAAACTCATAAATCCGATAACTTTTTGTCACCAACATCCAGCCGCTTAACCAAACTAGCAAACTGCATAAGTGGAGTGGAAGCATGGTCTGAATTGTCCAGCGGCCAACTGAGGCGTTCCAAACATGCCAGGCGATTTCGTTTCCCCACAGGACGATTGCCATCCCCCAACGAATACACCTTTTGACCCGTTCACCGGCTTTCTTGAAAGAGATGAGCCAAAGATTGAAAGCGATCAAAAAGCCAATTGCCGCCAAATGTGCAACGCCAAGAAACTCAAAGGGTGGTCCGGGGTAATCGCCGGCGAAGTACACTCCCATTCCTGTTCATTCCTGATATTCTAATTCATAGTCGCCGATGAAAACACTGTCGCCGTCTTGTGCACCGGCTTCTCGCAGAGCGTCATCAACGCCTAAACGTTCCATCAGTTTCTGGAAACGGCGCACGGCCCCGGGTTGGTCCCAGGGAGTCATGGCTGCTGCGCGCTCAATTGCCTTGCTGAGAATGCGCCAGCCTTCCCCTTCGCGCACGATTTTGAACTGGCTCGGATCTTCTTCAGGACGATAGATAGGCGTCTGGTCGCCAAGCGGTTGTGGTGGAGGCGCTTTCTTCAAAAGGTGGACCGCCTCGAGGAGCAGGTCTCGCACACCCGTACGCGCCAGCGCCGAAATTAGCCTTAGCTCCACTTTTTGTTTTTTAAATTTTGCTTTGATCGTTTCCCAGCGCTCCTGCACTTCCGGCTGATCTGCTTTATTCAGGGCAACAATTTGCGGCTTACGCGCCAGATTGGGATCAAAAAGCGCCATTTCGGCGTTGATCTGGGCATAATCAGCTAGTGGGTCAGGCGAAAGGCCATCCAGCAGGTGAATCAGGACACGCGTGCGCTGAATATGACGCAAGAACTGAAATCCTAACCCGACGCCACGCGAAGCTCCTTCGATAAGACCAGGGATGTCGGCCAACACAACCGTGGTCTCAGCGTCGACGGTCGCTACGCCCAAGTTTGGCTCTAGGGTTGTGAACGGATAGTCAGCGATTTTCGGGCGGGCATTGGTCAGGGCCGCCAGCAAGGTGGATTTACCTGCATTGGGCACGCCGATAATGCCAATGTCGGCAATCAATTTCAGTTCCAAGCGCAGGCGTTTTCCCTCTCCTGGCTCGCCGCGTTCGGCGGTGCGCGGAACTTGGTTGACCGAGCTCTTGAAGTGGGTGTTGCCACGTCCGCCGCGGCCACCACGGCAGACGACCAAACGCTGCCCCGGCTCGGTCAGATCGCCAAGCAGGGCGCCGGTTTCTGCATCGTAAACGACTGTACCAGGTGGAACATAGACAATCAGCGGCTCAGCGCTGCGACCGGTGCGATTCTGCGGGCCTCCGTCTTTGCCATCTTCAGCGACATAGCGAGTGACATGGCGAAACGAGACCAAGGTATTCAGGGTTGGACTGACTTCCAAGATGACATCGCCACCCCGACCGCCATCACCGCCATCAGGCCCGCCGCGCGGGACAAACTTTTCACGGCGGAAATGCACCATACCATCGCCACCCTTACCCGACTTGACCTCGATTTCGGCCTCGTCAATGAACATTCCCCATCCTACTCTACTGCCAAAGCTGCGCGCTCAACCGGAGAGAGATCACGCGCACGCTTTTGGAAAGCGGTCACATCAATCCTGGTCAAGAGAAACACCGCAATCAGCAACATCCCGGCCTCTAGAGCAAAGACCGTGACATATCCAAGAATCGAGTTGTCGCTCAGGTCTTTGACTATATCTCGCACAGCGCCACCCAAGAGCGAGCCAAGCAGGCGCGAAAGTGCGTTCGAGACGCCCCAAGCCCCGATAAAGAGACCAACTTGGCCAGGCAGAGTCATGTCAAACATCAGCGCCAAATTCGAAACCGTGGAAAGGCCGGTGCCGCTTCCCAAGGCGATGACTCCTAGGTAGAAGACACCGCTCTGACGCAGGCCACCACCTATCAGGATGAGTAAGAACCCGGTGAAAGCGGTCAGATTGCCCAGCTGGGCGACAAAGCGCCGAGAGAAGCGCCGTTCCAACCCCACTGCAAGAATGATGGCCAAGAGAACAAAACCTCCCCACAAGGAGGTCAGACGCGTGGTCTCGGCCACAGTCCAACCGAAGGCTTCGGCTGCGAACGGTTCTAGTAACACATCTTGTCCGAGAATAGCGGCTAAGAGGAGCAGAAGGTAGATGAAGAAACGGATAGCTACGTCGTTTTTCGAAATTGCCACGACAATTTCAGAGAAGCTTGGTTCGCGTTTTACGGTAGCCATCGTTGCTGTGGCACGGTTCTCCAGGCCAAGAAGCCCCAGGACTCCGAGCAAAAGCGCCATCGCACCTACGGCCGAAAAAGCGTTCCTGAGCGCTTGGGGAGTATACGGATCCACCATACGGCTGATGGCAATTGCCGTAAAGATGATGCTCGTAATCATCATAAACCACATAACGGCAATCGTCCGCCCGCGTCCTTGTTCGCCGGTTAGTTCGGAGGCCAGCGCCAGATAGGAAACGCTCGCCAGATTGTAGCCCATGCCCCAGGCCAGGAAAGGCAACCAGCCGGCTAAGACTCCGTCCAACCCGCCTCCGGCCAACCGATACGCCGCCCAGGGAGAAACAACTACGCCACCTACACACAGCAACAAACCCAAAAGAATATAGGGCGTGCGGCGTAATCCGAAGAGCGGATGTCGGTCCGAGAACGACCCGATGATCATTTGGAGTGGGGAGAACAAGTAAGGTAAGGAGGCCAAGAAGGCGACGAGCGCTGCCGAGATGGCCAGTTCATGAATCATGACGCGATTGAGGGTGCTGTTGATAGGCACCAGCGTCATCGCAACAGCGACATGAATTAAACCGAGTTGGAAACGTTTAAGCATAAGTGACTTCATGCCCTACATTTTACTCAACTCAATTAAAGAAAAGATGAATCTCTGCGGCGAATTTCACAAAAGATGGACTACGCTGCGCCCGGTCATCTATGCGACCATCCTCCCCTGCGGCAGTTCACGCTGGATGCCAAAAGCCAGGTCAAGCGCCTGGTAGAGTGAGCGCGCTTCCAGCACTTGAATCTCTCTCGGCCAGCTTTCGCCCTTGCGCAGGCGTTTCGGCACGATGGCAGTCTTGAAGCCCAGTTTGGCCGCCTCGCGCAGGCGGGTGGGCATCTGTCCGGGCAGGCGCAATTCTCCGGCTAAACCCACCTCACCGATCAGCACGGCGTCGGCACGGATGGGCAGGTCGCGCATTGAGGAAGCAATGGCAGCAGCGATCGCCAGGTCAGCGGCAGGCTCCTCGATTTGTAACCCACCGACCACGTTGACAAAAATATCCGCCTCTGCCAATTTCAGCCCGACGCGACGCGTCAATACGGCGGTGATCATCTGCAGGCGATTGTAGTCCACACCGTTGGGTGTGCGTCGAGCGTTGCCAAACTGCGCCGGGCTGGTCAGCCCCTGCACTTCCACCAACAGCGGGCGCGTCCCTTCCATTGTCACAGCAATGGCCGAGCCAGGGACGTTGACCATCCGCTCGGCCAGGAAGGCCTCTGAGGGATTGCGCACTTCCACCAGCCCATGCTCAGCCATCTCGAAGACGCCCACCTCGGCGGTTGCGCCGAAGCGGTTTTTGACCGAGCGCAACAGCCGATAGGCCTGGAAACGGTCACCCTCCAGGTATAGGACTGTGTCCACGATATGCTCAAGGACGCGCGGCCCGGCGATTGTCCCTTCTTTGGTGACATGCCCGATGACGAAGATTGCCGGTCCGGCCGACTTGGCTAGTTCGCGTAACCGATTGGCACACTCACGCACCTGCGAAACGGAACCGGCTGCCGAGTCCAGGTCAGGGAGGTAAACGGTCTGGATGGAGTCAACAATCAGCAAGTCAGGCTTGAGAGCGCGGATATGCTCGAAGATGGCCTCCAGGTCGGTCTCAGTGACGAGATAGAGGTTGGTCAGCGCGGCATAGTTCGGATCGAGACGGGCAGCGCGCATCCGCACTTGCTGCTCGGATTCCTCGCCTGAAACGTAGAGCACCTTAAGCCGGCCTGCCAGGGTCATCGCCAGTTGTAGCAGCAGGGTGGACTTGCCGATGCCCGGGTCGCCGCCAACTAGGACGATGGAGCCGGGGACGATGCCGCCGCCCAAGACGCGGGCGAACTCGCCAATGGGGACGGACAGGCGCTCCTCTGCCTCGCCGCTGACCTCGCCGATGCGCTTCGGCGCCGAGCGTCTGCCTAAGCCGCGACGAGGAGAACGGACAAGGGGTTCTTCCGAGACGACTTCCTCGACCATTGAGTTGAACGAACCACATTGCGGACACTTGCCCATGTAGGCCGCAGAGACGCGCCCACACTGTTGGCAGACGTAACGGGTGTGTATCTTGGTCATAGGCTTATTATACGACAGGGGATAGATTCTGCGAAAAAGCAAGCGGTAAGCCAAATAGAACACTGCATCCGGCAACCTCAAAGAATCGAGCTACTTTTTCGGCTGATGGACCATCTAGGTCCCCAAAAAGCTGTATTCTTTTTCTTGCGTGTTGCGAACCGGCAACGACTTTGCTTAGATTTCCGTCCGAGACTCTTGTGGCGGTGTTTTGCTTAAGGGTTCTTGCGCTGCTTCTCTGAGTCTATCTATTGACTGTGGTAGAATCTCTCATGTGAATTCAGAACGCTCTGATGCCTTCCCTCGTCCTCCCGGCCTGATTGCATCGTTTACGGCCGGGTTTAATTCGGTAGCGAATCACATTGCCTTGATTACGCTGCCTGCGCTTTTTGATCTGTTCTTATGGTTGGGACCGCGGCTGAACGTGCTTGAGGTCTTCCGCCCGTTTTTAGCAGCCATGCCCCGCCTTTACGGTGGGATGATGGATGCTGAAACGCTCGCCCAAGCGCAGGAGTTCTGGAACAGTTTTCTCACGCGCATCAATCTATTCGCCCTGCTACGTACCTTTCCTATGGGCGTCTCCAGCCTGTTGGCAAGCGAAATGCCTCTCGAATCGCCCTTGGGCACACCCATCGTTTGGTCCCTGACCTCGTTCTGGACGATGTTAGTAGCGATTCTCCTGTTGATTCCCATCGGCTGGTTCTTGGGCGGTCTGTATTTTTCGAACGTAGCGCGCATCGCTTTGTCACTCCCTAACCCGCCAGGCAAGCGAGCCATTGGTCACTCAATCTTGCTCTCCTTCTTCTGGCTGGCTGTGTTATCGTTTGGTTTCTTCGCCAGTTTGACCCTGGCAGGTATTTTCGGATGGGTCAATCCAGCGCTAGGACAACTTGTCTTCTACACCTTGCTCTTTCTCTCCCTTTGGACGCTTGTGCCGATTTACTTTTCTATCCACGGCATCTTTGCCTTTCAAATGAATGCCATCCAATCGGTCTTGAGCAGTTTACGCCTGACGCGCTTTACCTTTCCTTTCACCAGTCTCTTCCTCACCATAAGCCTTCTACTCAGTTTGGGACTTCGCTTTCTCTGGCTCACACCACCGGCTGATTCGTGGTGGCTCTTGGTTGGAATCTTATCGAACGATTACATTTCTACGGCGCTCCTGGCGGCGAGTTTTATCTACTATCGCGATATGAGCTTGTGGTTGGAAAAAGCGCTCAAACAAATTCAAGCACAAAGAACAACCCTTCCTTCTTGAGGTAAGTATGGCTCCAAACGGTTCGTATGATGCAAAAGATATTCAGGTGCTAGAAGGACTAGAGGCCGTGCGTCGCCGCCCGGGGATGTATGTCGGCGGGACAGACATCAAGGCACTTCACCACCTAGTCTACGAAGTGGTGGATAACTCGATTGATGAAGCGCTTGCTGGGGCTTGCAACCGCATTGAAGTAACGATCCATCCCGATTCATCTGTCACAGTGCGGGATAATGGACGCGGGATTCCGGTAGATATTCACCCAACCGAGAAAAAGTCTGCCCTTGAGGTAGTGATGACCAAACTGCATGCCGGCGGCAAGTTCGGCGGCGGAGGCTACAAGGTTTCGGGCGGATTACATGGGGTAGGCGTCAGCGCAGTAAACGCACTTTCAGAGTGGTGCGAAGTGCGTGTCTGGCGCGAAGGGCAGATTCACTTTCAGCGTTATGAACGCGGCATCCCTGTTGAACCGGTGAAAGTCATCGGGAAGGCCAAGCCCGGCGAAACCGGTACCGAGACTACCTTCAAGTACGACCCACTGATCTTCACCGATAACTTGGAATACCGCTTTGAGACCTTAGCACAACGCTTCCGCGAAATGGCCTTCGTCACGCGCGGCGTAACTATTCATTTTGTAGATGAACGCAACAATCGCGAGATGACTTTCTATTTTGAGGGCGGTATCACCTCGTTTGTGCGTTACCTGAATCGCAATCGAGAAGTGCTCCATCCGGTGATGTATGTGGAGAAACAAATCGAGGGCATCGGCATTGAGGTCGCTATCCAGTACACCGATGCATATACTGAGTCGGTCTATTCCTTTGCCAATACAATCAATACGGTAGACGGTGGCACCCACCTGACCGGCTTGCGCACCGCCCTAACACGCGTCATCAACGATTACGCCCGCAAAAACGGTCTGCTCAAGGAGTCCGATCCCAACTTTTCTGGTGACGACACCCGTGAAGGGCTGACAGCTATCGTCTCCATCAAACATCCGGACCCACAGTTCGAGAGCCAGACCAAAGTCAAGTTGATGAACCCCGAGGTACAGACCTATGTCACCCAGGTCGTCGGGGAAGCATTGTCCACCTTTCTCGAAGAAAATCCCCAGGCAGCCAAGGCTATCGTGGCCAAGTGTCTCACCTCAGCTCGCGCCCGCGATGCCGCCCGCAAGGCGCGCGACCTCGTCATTCGCAAATCAGCGCTTGAAAGCTTGACATTGCCTGGCAAGCTCGCCGACTGCTCTGAGCGTGATCCTATGAAGACCGAACTTTTCATCGTAGAGGGCGATTCGGCAGGTGGTTCGGCCAAACAAGGGCGCGACCGCCATTTCCAGGCCATTCTGCCCTTGCGCGGCAAAATCATGAACACCGAGCGTGCTCGCTTGGATAAAATCCTTTCGAGCAATGAAATCAAAGCACTGATCTCAGCGCTGGGCACCGGCATCGGCGATACCTTTGACCTCTCTGGCTTGCGTTATCACCGTGTGATTTTGATGACCGACGCTGATGTAGATGGAGCACACATCCGCACCCTGCTGCTCACTTTCTTCTTCCGTTACATGCAACCGCTCATCGAAGAAGGTCATCTCTACATTGCCCAACCGCCCCTCTATCGTATTGGTTATAAGAACCAGGTCTATTATGCATACTCCGAGGCCGAAAGAGAGAAAGTGCTCAAATCGCTTGGGGTGAGCGCCGATAAGGTGAGCATCTCTCGCTACAAAGGTTTGGGCGAAATGAATCCGCAACAATTGTGGGAGACAACCATGAACCCGGCTACTCGTACACTTTTGCTGGTCACCATCGAAGATGCCGCCGAAGCCGAC